>JAUZEM010000111.1 GCA_030839005.1 Actinomycetota bacterium
CATCAACGGTCGAAAGCTCGTCGTCGTAGAGCGCTACGACCGAGTAGTTGACTCTGACGGCGGTGTGAGACGCCTTCACCAGGAGGACTTCTGCCAAGCGATCGGCCTTCTCCCGGAGAAGAAGTACGAGGAGGACGGCGGGCCATCGTTGAAGCGGATAGCGGAGATCCTTCAGGCAACAGCGAGCTCGGATTCCGTTGAAACGCTTCTGCGCGCCGTGACGCTGAACGTCCTGATCGGCAACGGCGATGCCCATGGGAAAAACTTCTCTCTCCTCCACGAGCCAATCGGATCTCTGCGGCTTACCCCCCTATACGACCTGATGTCGACGCTCTTCTACGGTGACGACAGGCTCGCGATGTACATCGACAATGTTCATCGGACAGACCGCGTCACGGGCACCCGTATCGTCAACGAGGCGATCAGGTGGGGAATATCGAAGAGACGCGCATCCGAGGTAATCGCAGACGTGCTCGAACGAGTGCCAGATGCGATGGCGTTGGCGGCCGCAGAGACCCCCGGTCTCCCAACGGAAGTCACGTCCATTGTCGTCGCACAGCTCGCGCGGGTGCGCAGGGATCTTGACGCCGCGACCGTTTGATTGTGGTCTTCCGGTCGTCGAGCTCTCCCATCGCCAAGGCTGCGAGAAATAATGGCGACGAACTTCTTCGGTCGGGTCCGCATGATCCGCGCGGTTGTGCCGACGATGGCCCGACGATCAGGCACCATCGTCAACATCTCGTCAGCGGCGGGCCGCATCCCGGCTGTCCCTTCGCGAGCATGGCTCGACCTTGCGGGTGACCCTCTACGACGCCACGTGCGCGGATTGCTGGACCCGAGAGTGGGTCCGCGGGGTCGACGGCCGGAGGCTGATGCGGCTGGTGGTTGTCGGAAAGGTGCGGGGCGGGACTGAACCTTTGTGGTTGTGGGAGCGTCTTGGTGGTGATGGCCGGCGAGGAGTTCGACGAGTTCTTTCGGGCGTGCTTCGACCCGGTTGCGCGCGCATTGATGCTGGCGGGGGCGGAGCGCGAGCTGGCCCACGACGCGACCCAGGAGGCCCTGGTGCGAGCGCTGCGCCGGTGGCGTCAGGTACGGGAGCTGGGTCGGCCCGACGGCTGGGTGTACGTGGTGGCGATGAACTATGTGCGAGACCGATGGCGGCGCCAAGCACGCGGCCGTAGCCACGGCCCCGATCGCGCGGACGGGCGGGCGCCGGTCGACCCGAGCGGGGCGATTGCGACCCGGCTGTGTGTGCGTGATGCGATCACGACGCTGCCGCCGCGCCAGCGCCAGGCAGTCGTGTTGCGCTACGTCGCGGACCTGCCACTTTTCGATGTGGCGGCCGCGATGGGCTGCAGCGTCGGGACGGTCAAATCGACGCTGCATGCTGCGCTGCGCGCATTGCAGGTCGAACTCGCCGACGAGGAGGACGCCGATGCGGACGGATGAGCTTCGTCGCGAGCTCGCGGTTGTCTGGAACGAGATCGCGCCGTTCACCGGCGACGTGCGTACCGTGCGCCGCCGAGTGGCGCGCCGACGGGCGGTCACCGCATCGCTCGTGGTCCTGTTGTTGGTGACAACCGTCGTCGGCGTCATCACCGCGCGCGGCGGCGGGCACCGCCGCGTCGAAGTCACTACCACGCACAAGCAGCTCGGACCGTCACAGGAGATGGGCCATGTGAGCGGGTGGGTCGTACCGAACGACTCCAGCGCCGGCAGGTTCGCGTCGGTGCAACAGACGCTCGAAACCTCATCGGTGGTCGAACAGTACGAGGTGTTCCCCGCAGGGACGGCCGCGGAGATGTTGGCGCTCACCAAGCTGGGATTTCCGGCGAAGCCCTTGCCGACCGTATGCTCGGCCCTGCACACGCGCTTAGTCGCGGTGCAGCTACGAAGCAGCCCCGACGCCGCCACGCGGCTGCGTGACAGCCTCGGCAAGGACGCCAAGCTGTACACAAACCCCAATGATTGGGACATGGAAGTGTTGATGAAGGTTGGCGCGAGTCTCGCCCAGACCCGCGCGATCCAAGCGGCGCTCGCCGCAGACCATGACCTCACCTCCTCCCGGTTCGTCGACCATCAGGCCGCGTACGACGTGTTCAAGAAGGACTTCAGCGACCAACCCGCGTTGGTCGAGTCCACGAAGCCGAGCGACTTACCCGAGTCGTTCCGCGTCCGGCTCGCGCCGGCCGCCTCACGCGCAACCGTCGAGCACCGCTACGGGGTATTCCCGGGCGTTGACACCGCGGCCGGGCCACCGGGGGGGACCCTCGGAGACGCATTCTTTCCCGACTCCCTCGCACAACAAGTGTGCGGCACTAACGACCACGGTTCCAAGCCGTAACCCACGAGAGCCTCGACGGCAACCTCTCGCCGAGCCGCAATAACTGTTCGGCAAGATTCCATTGCAGCGTCTCGACCTTGCGTGTGGCCGCTCGGTCATGGCGATTGACGCCGAAGACCGTGATCCACTCATCTGCCGACAGGCGCACCCGTCACAGGTCGTCCGCCAGTCGTCGTGCCAACGTCTCAGTCCTGGTCGTCGGCCGGAACGCCGATCTGCACACTTTCTCCACAGGCCCGTGGGGACTCCTCCACCGCGGTTCCGTATCCTCGTGATGTGACCTCTGTGGCACCTAGCGCGCGGGATCGGCTGGTCCGGACGGTCGTCGTCATCGAGGACGAGCAGCCGATCGCCCAGGCCGTCGCCGCGCGCCTCCGTAGCGAGGGGTTCGCGGTCGACATCGCGGCCGACGGCCCGAGCGGGGTCGCGCTGTGCGCCCGCACCCGGCCCGATCTCGTGGTGCTCGACCTGATGCTCCCCGGCCTCGATGGCATCGAAGTCTGCAAGCGCATCCAGAACGAGTGGCCGGTGCCGGTCCTCATGCTCACCGCTCGTGACAGCGAGGCCGACCTGCTCGTCGGGCTCGCAGTCGGCGCCGACGACTACATGACGAAGCCGTTCAGCATGCGCGAGCTGATCGCCCGCGTCCACGCGCTTATGCGGCGCGCCGAGCGCTCGGCGGAACCCGTGCAACCCGTCGTGCGGATCGGAGACGTCGAGCTCGACGCCACGACGCGTCGTGTCCGCGTCGACGGCGAGCTCGTGCATCTCACGCCGATCGAGTTCGACCTCGTCCACTATCTCGCGGCGCGCCCGGGGCGCGTTTCGACGCGCGAGGAGCTCCTCGCGCAGGTCTGGGGCTACGACGTTCCCTCCGGCGCGCGTACTGTCGATTCCCACATCCGCACGATCCGGCGCAAGCTCGGTTCGTCGATCGTGCGCACCGTGCACGGCGTGGGCTACGCGATCGAGGAGGCGCACGCGTGCGCGTGAAGCGCCCCCGGCCGCCCGAGCGGCCGCTCGATCCGCTGCCGACGCTGAAGCTCAAGATCAGCGTCATCATCCTCGCCGCGGTCGCAGTCACGGTCGGCGTGTTCTTCGTCGGTCTGAAAGTGGGATTGTGGCCGTCGGTCGCCGGCGTGCTCTCGGGCTTCGTCGCACTCGCGGTCGTATGGGTTCTGGCACGCGGCCTGACGTCGCCGCTGCGGGAGATGGTTGCCGCGACCGAAGCCATGGCCCGAGGTGATTTCACGGCGCGAGTCACGGCCGTCTCGCACGACGAGATCGGGACACTCGCGCACGCGTTCAACCAAATGGCCGCCGAGCTCGCGGAAACCGACCGCTTGCGACGCGACCTCGTTGCAAACGTCAGCCACGAGCTCCGGACGCCGATCACCGCGCTCCAGGCCGTCCTCGAGAACCTCGTCGACGGGGTGGGCAAGGCGGATCCCGAGACGCTCCGAACGATGCTCGCGCAGGTCGAACGGCTCGGCCGCCTCGTGCAGCAGCTGCTCGACCTCTCGCGGCTCGAGTCCGGCACGTTGCCGCTCGATCGCGACCTGTTCGACGTGCGTCCGATGATCGAGCACGCGATCCGCGAGTCGCAGCTCCACGCGACCGACGTCGACTTCGCGATCGAGATCGTGCCCCGCGACTTCCGGCTCGAGGCCGACGCGGAGCGCCTGCACCAGGTCGTCGCGAACCTCGTCGAGAACGCGGTCAGGCATTCGCCCCCCAAAGGGAGGGTCTCGGTGCGGGCGCTCGCCGCACCCGGCGGTGGCGCGCGGCTCGAGGTCTCCGACGACGGTCCCGGTATCCCTGACAGCGAGGTCACACGGGTCTTCGAGCGCTTCTATCGAGCTGATTCGGCCCGCTCGTCGAGTGACGGCGGCGCCGGGCTCGGACTGGCCATCGCGCGGTGGATCGTCGAGCTGCACGGCGGCGACATCCGGGTTGCTCGTGACGAGGCGCACGGATGTCGCATGATCGCAACCATTCCGGGACGAGTCGAGCTCACGACGCTTCCGACCCCCGAGCTCATCAACTGAAGGACGGTGACGGTGTCCGTGACCTCGATCGACGACGCGCTGCGGCGCATCCGGCGCGGCGAGATGGTGCTCGTGGTCGATGACGAAGACCGGGAGAACGAGGGCGACCTCACGATCGCCGCCGAATGGGTGACGCCCGAGGCGATCAACTTCATGATGCGTTGGGCGCGCGGTCTCGTCTGCATGCCTTGCAGCACGCGGCGCCTCGACGAGCTGGAGATCGGACCGATGGTGCCCCCCGACGTCGCCGGCTGTGACACCGCGTTCACCGTGACGATCGACCACCGCGACGCCGGCAGTGGTATCGGCGCGCACGACCGTGCGCTCACGATCCGCAAGATCCTCGACCCGGCCTCGCGGCCCGAGCATTTCGTGCGGCCCGGTCACGTGTTCCCGTTGCGCGCCCGTGAGGGCGGTGTGCTCG
>JAUZEM010000163.1 GCA_030839005.1 Actinomycetota bacterium
ACCTCGGCCGGGCACTCGCCAACTACCGTGGCTTCGGTGCGCGAGGGTTTCGCGTGGAAGCGTTGATCGACGCCGACCCGGCGCTCGTCGGCCACCGGATCGGCGAGCTTGCCGTCGTGTCGATCGACGACCTCGACCGGGTCGTGAGCGAGCACAACATCGCGATCGGCATCCTGGCCACGCCCGCCTCGGCCGCGCAAGAGGTCGCGGACCGCCTGGTGGCCGCGGGGGTCACGTCGATCCTGAACTTTGCGCCGGCCGTCTGCTCGGTGCCCGAAGGTGTGTCGATGCGCAAGGTCGACCTCGCGATCGAGCTGCAGATCCTCTCCTTCTATCAACTACGGCGCGCCACGAGCGGTGTCGCGTCGCCGCGCGAACGGGCGGGGTGAGTGGGGAGTCGAGCGCGACGCCCCGGCCTCGCCGGTTACCCGGCGAACCTGCTGGTGCGCGGCCGCCGCGTGGTGGTCGTCGGCGGGGGCCGGATCGCGGCGCGCAAGATCGAGCCGCTCCTCGAAGCGGGCGCCCTCGTCGAGGTGGTGTCGCCCCAGGTCGGCACCGAGGTTCGGGCCTGGGCCGACGCCGGCCGGCTCGTGTTGCACGAGCGGGCGTTCCGGGCCGGTGATCTCGAGGGAGCTTGGCTCGCGCTCACGGCGACCGACGACCCGGTGGTGAACACGGCCGTTCACGCGGCCGGCGAAGCCGGAAGAGTCTGGGTCAACAGCGCAGACGATCCGGCCAACTGCTCCTTTACGCTTATGTCGGTGATCCGCCGCGGCGACCTCGTCGTCACCGTCGGAACGGGAGGACGGAGCCCGGCGCTGGCCGCGCAGCTGCGCCGCCGGTTGGAGGAGGAGATTGGACCTGAGTACGAGACCCTGCTCGACCTGCTCGCCGACGCTCGGGAAGAGTTGCGGGGTGCGGGACGTTCCACCGAGGACGCCAACTGGCAATCGGTGTTCGATGGCGGCATCGTGGAGCTGGTGCGCAACGGTCGCGTCGACGAGGCAAGGGAGTTGTTGAGGACGTGTCTCTCCTCGTCGTCGGTCTGAACCACCGGACGGTGCCGGTCGAGCTGCTCGAGCGCATGACGGTGCCCGAGGATCGGCTCGCGAAGGCGTTGCACGATCTGGCGGCGCGCGAGCATCTGCTCGAGGTCGTGCTGTTGTCGACGTGCAACCGCACCGAGATCTACGCCCGCTGCACGCATTTCCACGCCGCGGTGGGCGACGTGCGCGACTTCCTCGCCGCGCACTCGGGGGCTGATCCCGACGAGTTCGCCGACCATCTCTACACCTACTACGACGAAGCCGCGGTCGCGCACCTGTTCTCGGTCGCGGCCGGCCTCGACTCGATGATCGTCGGTGAGAGCGAGATCCTCGGGCAGGTTCGCGACGCGTGGCAGGCCGGGGTGCGTGAGCAGACCGCGCCCCAGCTGCTCACACGGATGTTCAAGCACGCGGTCGAATCCGGCAAGCGGGTGCGTACCGAGACCGGGATCTCCCGGCATCCGGTCTCGATCCCGTCGGCCGCGGTGGCCGTCGCCGCCGAGCATCTCGGCGATCTCGACGGCGCGAAGGTGCTCGTGATCGGCGCCGGACAGATGGGCTCCGGTCTCGCGTCGACGCTGCGATCGCGTGGTGTCCAGGAGGTCTTCGTCGCGAACCGCACGCTGGAGCGCGCCGAACGTCTCGCGACCCTGATCGGCGCGCGCGCGATTCCACTGACCGACATCGCGGACACGCTGGTCGAAACCGACGTGTTGCTGACGTCGACGGCGTCGTCGGAAGTGCTGGTCGAGCGCGCGATGGTCGAGATGGTGATGGCGTGCCGAGACGGCAAGCCGCTGCTCATCGTCGACGTGGCGTTGCCGCGCGACGTCGACCCCGGCGTAGGCGACATCCCCGACGTCACGCTGCTCGACCTCGACGACCTGAAGGAATACGCGCAGCGTTCGGCCGAACGCCGCCGCGGCGAGATCGGCAAGGTACGCGCGATCCTCGCGGCGGAGATCGAGCGTTACCGCGCGGAACGCGCGGCTCGCGAGGTCGGACCACTCGTCACATCACTGCGCGAGCTCGCCGAAGACGTGCGTCGCGGTGAGCTCGATCGCTTCCGCGCCAAGTTGGCCAGGCTCGATCCCGACGCGCGCGAGCTCGTCGACGCGATCACTCAAGGACTGGTCAACAAGCTCCTGCACGAACCCACGGTCCGCGTGAAGGATGCAGCCGGAACGCCCCGGGGCGACTACTACGCGGATGCCCTCGTCTCGCTCTTCGACCTCCCGACCGAGCCAACGGTCGAATCGGAGTGATTCGGATTTCCCTGTGATTCGGATTGCGACGCGCGCGAGTGCACTCGCGCGTTGGCAAGCCGAGCGCGTCGGGGGCCGGCTCGGCCACGACGTCGAGTACGTACTGGTGACGACGACCGGCGATCGCGATCAGACCTCGGAGCTGCACGCAATTGGCGGGCAGGGTGTGTTCACGAAGGAAGTGCAACATGCGGTCATCGACGGCCGCGCCGACGTGGCAGTGCACTCCGCGAAGGACCTCCCGACCGAATCCCCGCCGGAGCTGGTGCTCGCGACGATTCCCGAGCGCGGCGACCCGCGCGATGCGCTCGCCGGTTGCGCGTTCGAAAAACTCGGACCGGGCGCGCGCATCGGCACCGACTCCGTTCGCCGTCGAGCCCAACTCGCCGCGGCGCGGCCCGACCTGACGTTCGGTCCCTTGCGAGGCAACATCGAGACCCGTCTGCGCAAACAAAGGGAGCTCGGATACGACGCGGTGGTCGTGGCGTTCGCCGCACTCGAGCGGCTCGGACTCGCCGCGGAGGCCGCAAGCGTGCTCGACCCCGGCGTGATGTTGCCGCAGGTCGCGCAAGGTGCACTGGCCGCCGAGTGTCGCATCGACGACGAGCGAACCCTCGCCCGCCTTCGGGCCGTCGACGATCGGGTCGCGCATCGGGCCGTCGATGCCGAGCGGGCGTACCTCCGCGAGCTCGGCGGGGGCTGCGGCCTGCCGTGCGGCGCGCTCGCGCGCGCGGACGGATCCGATGGTGCGATCGAGCTGCTCGCCTTGATCGCGTCGCTCGACGGGCACGTTGTCCTGCGGACACGCGTTGCCGGAAACGACCCGCGCGACGTCGGTGCCACTGCGGCGCACGATTTGCTCGACGGCAAGGGCGGGCGCGCGCTCCTCGAGGACCTGGCGTGACCGTGTACCTGGTGGGAGCGGGGCCGGGCGACCCCGGGCTGCTGACTCGGCGCGGCGAGGAGTTGCTGCGCGCGGCCGACGTCGTCGTATACGACCGGCTCGCGCCGCATGCGCTGCTGGAGTTGGCGCGCCCCGATGCCGAGCTGGTCGACGTGGGAAAGGCGCCCGGTAGCGCGGCCATGACGCAAGAGGCGATCAATTCGTTGCTCGTCGCCCGGGGCGCGGAAGGCCGAGCGGTCGTCCGGCTGAAGGGCGGCGACCCGTTCGTGTTCGGGCGCGGTGGAGAGGAGGCCGAAGCGTGCATCGCGGCCGGCGTGCCCTTCGAGGTCGTGCCCGGCGTGACCAGCGCGGTTGCCGCGGCGGCCTATGCAGGCATTCCCGTGACCCATCGCCGAGTCGCGACGAGCTTCACGGTCGTCACGGGTCACGAGGACCCGACGAAGGGCGGAAGCGACACGCGCTGGGACGTGCTCGCGAACGTGGGCGGCACGCTCGTCGTCCTCATGGGTGCAAGCCGTGTCGCCGAGATCGCGAAAGCGCTCATCGCGGGGGGTCGAGACGAGACCACGCCGGTCGCGGCCGTGCGGTTCGGCACCCGTCCCGATCAGCACACGGTGCGCGCGACGCTGGGCACGATCGCCGACACGGGTGTCGAGTCGCCGAGCGCGATCATCGTCGGTGATGTCGCCGCGCTCGACCTCGCCTGGTTCGAGCGCCGGGTGTTGTTCGGTCGGACGGTGGTCGTGACCCGTGCGCGCGAGCAGGCGAGCGAATTGCGCACGCGCCTCCTCGCGCTGGGTGCGACCGTGCTCGAGCTGCCCGCGATCCGCATCGTCCCGATCGATTTCACCGTGCCCGACCTCGCGGGATTCGAGTGGGTCGTGTTCACCTCCGGCAACGGCGTCGACGCGTTCTTCGACCGCGGGCTCGTGCGCTCGAAGCTCGACGCCCGGGCGCTCGCGCCGGTTCGAATCGCGGCGATCGGGCCCGGAACGGCTGCCGCGCTGGCGCGGCGCGGGCTGCGCGCCGACCTCGTGCCCGAGCGGTTCGTCGCCGAATCGCTGCTCGAGGCATTTCCCGTGGGCTCGGGGCGCGTGTTGCTCGCGCGAGCCGAGATCGCGCGCGATGTCCTGCCGGAGGGCCTTGCCCGCAAGGGCTACGAGGTCGAGACGCTCGCGGTCTACCGCACGGAACCCGCGCCGCCCGATCCCGACACCCTGGCCCGGGTGCGCGCCGGCGCGGACACCGGCGCGATCGACGCGATCACGTTCACCTCGTCGTCGACGGTCGACAACTTCTGCGACGCAGTCGGGGTTGCGCTCCCGGAGCCGCAGCCGAGCGTGGTCTCGATCGGCCCCGTGACGAGCGCGACGGCGCGGGCTCGCGGCCTGCGCGTCGACGCCGAGGCCGATCCGCACACCATCGACGGCCTCGTCGAGGCCCTGGTGCGGAAGCTGGCCCAGTAGCCTTTCTCCGTGACGTTTCCCGAGCGTCGGCTGCGCCGGCTACGGCGTACTCCGGCCCTGCGCCGCCTCGTCGCGGAGCATCGAGTCACCGTCGACGACCTCGTCGCGCCGCTCTTCGTGAAGGAGGGCATCGACGCTCCCGAACCCGTCGCGTCGATGCCCGGCGTGGTGCAGCACACCCAGGAGAGCCTGCGCAAGGAAGTCCGCGCGCTGTGCGATCTCGGCGTGCCCGGGGTGATGCTGTTCGGAGTGCCCGCCCACAAGGACGCACGAGGAACCGGCGCCGATGCACCCGACGGTGTCGTGCAGATCGCGCTGCGCAACCTGCGCGACGAAGTCGGAGACGCGCTCGTGCTGATGGTCGACGACTGTCTCGACGAGTACACCGACCACGGCCACTGCGGAATCATCGACGCGGCGGGCGAGGTCGACAACGACGCCACGCTCGAGCGATACGCGAGCATCGCGGTCGCCCAGGCGGGGGCGGGAGCCGACGTCATCGCGCCGAGCGGGATGATGGACGGCCAGGTCGGCGCGATCCGTGCCGCGCTCGACGAGACGGGCCATGCGGGCACGCCGATCCTCGCGTACGCGGCGAAGTACGCATCGGCGCTCTACGGCCCGTTCCGCGACGCCGCCGAGTGCACACCGCAGTTCGGCGACCGCCGGGGCTACCAGATGGATCCGGCGAACGCGCGCGAAGCGCTGGTCGAGGTAGCGCTCGACGTCGCCGAAGGCGCCGACATGGTCATGGTCAAGCCCGCACTCGCATACCTCGACGTCATCGCCGAGGTCCGGGCCGCGTTCGACGTTCCGGTCGCGGCCTACCACGTGAGCGGTGAGTACGCGATGGTCAAGGCCGCGGCCCGGCTCGGCTGGATCGACGGCGAGGCGGTCGCCCTCGAGCATCTGCTCGCGATCAAGCGCGCCGGTGCGGAGATGATCCTCACCTACTTCGCGCGCGAGTTCGCCGAAGCGCTGTGAAACCTTCCTGGTTCGCCCGGGCGCTCGCGCGGATCCCGGGTGGGGTGAACTCGCCGGTACGGGCGTTCGGCGCGGTGGGGGGCGAGCCGTTCTTCGTCGCGCGGGCGCGCGGGAGCCGGATCGTCGACACCGATGGGCGGGAGTACCTCGACTACGTGCAGTCGTGGGGTGCATCGATTCTCGGCCACGCGCACCCGAAGGTCGTCGAAGCGGTGCAGCGCGCCGCGGCCGACGGCACGTCGTACGGCGCACCGACCCCGCGCGAGGTCGAGCTCGTCGAGGCGATCTGCGCGCGCGTGCCCTCGGTCGAAAAGGCGCGGCTGGTGTCGTCTGGGACGGAAGCGGCCATGACCGCGGTGCGTCTGGCGCGCGGCGCGACCGGACGAGACAAGATCGTCAAGTTCGCCGGCTGCTATCACGGGCATCTCGACGCGCTGCTCGTCCAGGCGGGCAGTGGGGTCGCAACCCTCGGGCTCCCGGGATCGGCGGGCGTCACCCCGGGCACCGTCGCCGACACGATCGTGGTTCCGTACAACGACATCGGCGCGCTCGATTCGGTGCTGTCCGAGCACGGCGCGCAGACCGCGGCGATCCTCGTCGAGCCGATCGCGGCCAACATGGGACTCGTCCTTCCGGGCGACGGCTTCCTCGCGGCGTTGCGCGACCGCGCGACACGTAGCGGCGCGCTCCTCGTCTTCGACGAGGTGATCACGGGCTTTCGGGTCGGGCTCGGCGGTGCGCAGGCGCGCTACGGCATCACGCCCGATCTGTCGATCTTCGGCAAGGTGATCGGCGGGGGACTCCCGCTCGCCGCGGTGGGCGGTCGTGCCGCGGTCATGGACGAGCTCGCGCCGCTCGGCCCCGTGTACCAAGCCGGCACCCTTTCCGGGAACCCGCTCGCGACCGCCGCCGGGCTCGCAGTGCTGGCCGAGCTCGACGACGCGTCGTACACGGCGCTCGAGCGTCGCGCCGAGCGGCTCGAGGACGGGTTGCGCAAGGCCTTCGCCGACGCGGGCATCGCGGCCCAGGTGACCCGCGCGTTCACGTTGCTCGGGATCTTCTTCGCCGGATCGCCGGTCGCCGATTACGAGGCAGCGCGCCGGGCCGATCACGCGCGCTACGCCCGGCTATTTCACGCGCTGCTCGAGCAGAACGTGTACTTCCCGCCGAGCGGCTACGAAGCGATTTTTCCGAGCCTCGCGCACACCGACGCCGACATCGACACCACGATCGACGCGGCGGTCAACGCTGCGATCGACGCGGCCGGCGCACGAGCGTCTCGCTAGTTGTCGCGCTCTTCGCGCCGGCGGCGCACGCGGTCCATGTAGAACAGCGACCCCGTGAACAAGAAGACCATGATCGAGAACGCGATGAACGCCGCGCCGCCGTCCTTGCTCGCGTCGATCAGCTGCTGTGCGATGACCATCGTCGTCGCCTTCCTATTCGCTCGGAGCGGGGACGGGTGCGAGCGTGGCTCGTTTGCGGGCCCGCTCGTCCTGCTCCCACCAATGCAGACCGAGGAGCGAGAGCCCGAAGAACAACAAAGAGAACAGCCAGTAGAACACGACCGGCTTGCGGACCGAGCCGTAGTCGTAGCCGAGGATCGCGAACTGCGTCGGCTTGAGCGCGTTGCACACGGGGCCGTTCGGACCGATCACGAGGGCTCCCGTTGCATCCTTGCGCGCGAAGCACAGCTCCACGGCCGCGTAGCGGTGCCGGTGCCAGAAGAAGTGCTCGGTCTTGTCGATGTACTGGTACGACTTCGATCCGGGGAACGTGAGGATGTAGTCGGTCGACGAGCTGATCCCCAGCGTGGCAAACGGTTGCGGCGCCGCGGTCTGACCGGCGACCGGCGTCGTGGCCACGACGGCCGCGTCGATCGCCGGCTTCACCTGCGTGAGCAATTCGGGCGTACCCGGGCGACCCTTGGCCGGCAGCTCTCGTACCGCCGCGATCTTCGACTGAACCGGGGTCGGCACGATCTCGACCACCTTCCAGCTCGCCGAGTTGCCGTGAGGCGGGTCGAGGTCGCTGTTCCCGGTCGCGCTGCCCGGAGTCGTGAGCCACAGCGAGGTCAAGAGCACCAGGAAGCCGGAGAGTCCGGCGCCCGCGACCAGGAAGCCGAGTCGGGCGCCCAGGTTCGTGGCAAGGAGGAGGTACGTCGATCCGCAGAACAGCCCCACCGCGCAGAGCACCGTGAGAACGCCGATGATCGTCGGGTTCCAGAGGTTGCCCGGGCCGCCCTCGCCAAGGAGCAGGTGCAATGCAGCCATCGTCACCCCTTCTTCACAGTGGTTGTCGTCGTGGGCGGAGACTTCGACGTCGTACCGGTCGCGCAGACCGGCGTCACCGCGGTGTACGTCGTCGAGTCCATGCAGTAGCGCTCGTAGTAGACGATCTCGGCGATCTGCTTCGGCGTGAGCATCGCGCCGAGGTAGGGCGAGACCACCGTCTTGACCTGACCGAACCCGGGCATCTTGCCGGAACCGAGGCCGAGGTTGCCGTACGGCTTGAACGGCGCGGAACCGTTGCTCACGAAGTCGACCTGGGCCGCGAAACCTCCGTCCGTGTCGGATCCGAAGCGCCGCATCACGTCGCCGTCGCGCAGGTTGAACCCGATGCCGCCGCCGTTGCCGCCGCCACCGCCGGAAAGGCCGAGGATGCCGACGCTGTTCACTCCGCCGGGCGGAACGGCCGGATCGAAC
>JAUZEM010000191.1 GCA_030839005.1 Actinomycetota bacterium
CTGGTCGAGGGCATTGCGAGCAACGACCAGGCCGCTCGCGTCGACGACCTCCTGCAAGCGGTGACCGGCCCACCGATCCCCGAGTCGGCGCAGCTCGCCGCCGCCACCGTGGCGTCGATCTCGTCCGATCTCCACGAGGCGCTGTCGATCCCCACCGGCCTCGGCGCCAAGGCGCTGAGCACGCTGGCGCGCCGATTCCACGGCGAGACGCTGTCGGACGACCTCGGCCTCCCGCACTCGGCGACTGCCGCCGCCGCGCTCAACAAGGCGATCCAGGCGACGCGGGCGCGGCGGGGCAAGCTGCGCCGCGATCCCGCCAAGTGGGAGGCCGCCCGCGAACGCAATCTCCGCGCCGCCCGCAAGCAGCTCGCCACGATCACCGACGCGCCCGAGTACGCCGGGCATGAACCGTCCGCCGGTGCGCGTCGGTAATGACCGACCGCAACGCGCTGCCACTCCGAACCACGGTCCCGTCGCCCCGGCAAACTCTGTGCCTGCCATAACCGGATAGAAGGCGCATCTCGGGCTCACGCACCGATTTTCCGATGGCGGCGAGCCGAATTGCCATCCGCACACGCTCGGAGCAGGCGTTCCGCGGTGATGTAACGGACGCCGCGAGGTCCCGCTCGCGCCCCGTTTCCACCGTTTTGTCCCGCCTCCGGCGCGGCCTCGATTGCCACCGGCGCGGACGTGGTGACTACGACAATCGGGAGGCTCGCCCTGATCGACCCCGGGCTGCCGCGGCTCAAGCTCGGGCCGAGAACGTGTCGACAACTCATTCGAACGGGCCCGCCTCGCGTGCTTCCACCAGGGCCCAAACGAGGGGGATTTACATCACATGCGCCTTACCACGGGAAAGCTTGCGCTCAGGGCGATCATCGTCGTCGGAGTGCTCGCGGTCGCTCCGTCGGCCTACGCCGCCAAGGGCGGCGGTAAGTCCGGCGGCGGGTCGGGGGGCGGCAGCGTGAGGGTTGTCAACGTGACCGCGCCGGGCACTGCGCCGTCCCATGGTCAGACGATCACCTTCTCGGTCACGTCCAGTGCCAGTCAGCCGTATGTTCAGCTGAACTGTTTCCAGGGCGGGTCGATCGTCTACTCGCACCAGGCTGGCTTCTACGCCGGCTACCCGTGGTCGCACAACTACGTCTTGTCGTCCAATTCCTGGGTCAGCGGGTCGGCTGCCTGCACCGCCACGCTCGAGCACAACTCGAACCGAGGCACCACGGTCACCGACGCCACGCTCAACTTCACTGTCAACGCCTGAGCTGTAGCCGTGACGCGAATGAGGCCCCGGGCTCACCCCGGGGCCTCATTCGCGTTCGTTCGATCGGGCTACGGCGCCGAGTTGACCACCGTGATGCTCGAATGCTCGACGTTGCAGGCGCTGCTGACGCTCGTCTGCCCGTTGTTGGTGCTGGTGTAGGTCACCCGCCAGCTGAACTGCGTACCGTCCGTGCCGTAGGCAACCGTGTTATGGCTCACGACCGTCCGGTCTGTCCCCGTGCCGGAGCCCGTCGTGATGGGGATCCCGTTGGGGAAGGCGCCGCTGTCATAGACGGAGGAGCCGGCGCAGGTCGGGTCGTTGACGAACAGCTCGAATTGAACTTGGCCCTGAAGGTTGCCGGCGGCCGCGGAGCCCACCTTGATTTCGGCCGAGTCGTTCGGGACGAACGACTGTGTGGTCGAGATCGTCGGGGTCAGCCGGATCAGGAGGCTCGCCTCGTGGGCGTCGTTGCAACTTCCGCTCACCGCGGTCGTGTTCGGCGGGTCGCCGCTGTAGCTGGCGATCCACCGGTACGTGCCCGGCGCCGTCGGCGTGAGCGATCCCAAGTTGCCGCTGAGCGTTCCGGTGCTGGCCTTGTAGTTGTTGTCGCCACTGACGTTGACCACGCTCGTCTCGATCACCGTCGCGCACGTCGCGTCGTTCGGGCCGTACAACCTGAAGGTGATCGTTCCGCCCGCCGGGTTCCCGTTGGGCTTATCGGCAGTGCCGGAAAGCGTGGCAGTGTCGTCGATGGCCGTACCGACCGGAGACCCGTTAGGCGGAGGCGAGGTTGCGACCGTCGAGATCGCGGGCGTCTTCGGGCTGACCACCACCGACTCGTTGGCGTTGTTGCAGCTGCCGGCGGCACTCAGAGTGTTGGGTAGATCGCCGCTGTAACCGGCAACCCAGCGGTACGTTCCCGCCGCCTTCGGCGTGAGCGAACCCAGCGTGCCACTCAGCGTTCCGGTGCTGGCTTTGTAGTCCTTGCTGCCGCTTACGCTGACCACGCTCGACTCGATCACCGTCGCGCACGTCGCGTCGTTCGGGCCATAGAGCCTGATCGTGAGCGTGCCCTGCGCAGCGGTTCCGGCGACGGTCGGGTTGATGACCGGAGTACCGGGCCGGTTGGCCGTGTTGCCGAGATGGACGGTGTCGTCGATCGCGGTTCCTAGCAGGACGGGCCCGACGGTCGAGTTCGTTGACAGCGTTGGCTGCAACGGCGTCACCGTGAAGCATTCGCTCGTTCGGTTGTCGCTCGACGGCGGGAAATTGCCGTCGCCCTGGTAGTCGGCACGCCAGCAGTAATGACCTGCCGACGTCACCGTCGCCAGAGCCGAATCCGTACTCGCCGACTTCCCCGAGGGGTTGCCGAGCGTGCCGTCAGGCGTGATGGCGACGCCGCCGCTCGCCGCGGGACTTGCCGCGCACTGCGCGGCGGCGTTCGTTGCCGCCGGACCGCACAGGAAGAACTTCACCTTGCCGGTCGGCGCCTGACTCGTCGGTCCCGTCGACGTCACGACCGCGTGGTCCTTGACCTGGACCGAGCCACCGGTACCGACAGGGACCGATCCGATCGACGTGCCCGAGCTGTCTTGCGGTGTAGTCGTCGTCGTCGAACCGCAGTCGCCGAAGTCGCCGAGGATGAAGTCCTGCAGCGTGGCTGTCGGTGAGACAGCCGAACGCGTCTCCGACGCGAAGCTCGCGAAACACTCGCTCGACAATCCGGAGGCCAGGTCCGAGAGGTTGACGCCGCCCTCGTAGTACTCGCCCCGGAGGTACGTGTGATTGCCGCTCTTGTCGGTGTAAGTCCACGGTGCCTGCGTCCCGTCCGCACCGTTCACCACGCCGCAGAACTGGTCAGCGGCCGAGCTACCGCACTTCGCGATGTTCTGGTTGGTCTTGGTCGGGAAGGGGCTCAGCGACTGCAGGGTGCCATTGGTATCGCCACCGCTGCCGACCCACTCGAACACCTGGATGAACGACGTGCTCCCACCATTCGAGAAGTCGCTCAGAACGAGGATGTCACCGACCTTGTGTACCGCAGGCACCGTGGTGCCGCCCGCGCCCGGCATGACGAACGAGCCGGCGGCATCGGTCTTCACCCGGTTTTGGAAGAACCAGAAGCCCTGCTGGGCATCGCCGCTGTTGTCCAAACGATCCGAGCCGAAGTACAGCAGCGAACAGGTTGTGGACGAGACGACGGGACATTTGTCGCTGGGCGGCATCTCGTAGCGGGCGGCGAAATCATTGACCAGGTTGTCCTTCGCCGGCAATCCGCCGGTGTCGGTCTTCCAGGCCCACGACGAGATGTCCTCGGGATCCTTCGATCCCCCTCCTGTGAAGACAGTGGCGTTGGAGGCCCCGTCGTTCTTGAACGTCGAGGCGGTCACCGTCGCGCCGGAAGGCAAGTTCGCGCCGAGGGTGCCGCTCGGGGTAAGCCCCGTCTGGAATGGGGGACACGTGGTCGGATGCGCCTTGCAGATCAGATCAGCATCGTCGCTCGCCGGCGGCACCGATTGCACCGACGCCTGCGCGTTACCGTCGAGCTGGAAAGCGCCCGTGTCGTGCACCGCGCTTGCCGGCAACCCGACCGTCAACGCGGTCAGCACCACGGCCAAGCCCGTCACGCCGCCGAGTGTCCGCCGCAGCCGGCGGGAACGCGAGCGAGTACGCTTCGCTTCGAGATTTTCTCTTCTGCCCATGAACAGTCTCCAATCCCAAAGAGGGGAAGAACCCCTCCGCCTGCGGCGCTGCGCAGCCGCGTCTGGAGACGAACACCCTCCGCCAATGCCCGCGCCCATTACCCGAGTGCGTACTCCAACCCGCTCGTCGTCAACTCTTTCGAGCCGACGTAGCCCTGTCACAATCGGTCTCAGCGAAGGGCTAACAGCAGCGCGCGCTCTGTGTCAACCCCCTCACACGGAACTCAATGCGTCCCTGGTTTGCGATTCAGTCCTCGCGTTTGCAAAAGCTCCGGTGCGCGCAATCACGACCACGCCACGCGCGTGACCGTGAGGCTGAGTTGATCGTGCCAAACCCGTGTCCGGCTATGCCGGCAACGACATCTGTCCGGCTAAGCCGGCAATGACGCCGTCCAGCACGTGGCCCCGTCGCGGCAGCTCTCGAGCGCCTTCACGATCTTGTGCAACTCGGTCCGCTGCGCCGCGGTCAGCTCCGTTGCGATGTTGCGCACCTCGAACGGATCGTTCTTGATGTCGTAGTACTCGGTCTCGCGCCCGCGGTCGTTGTATTCGACATAGACCGCTTCGACCGGCCCGGGGAAACCCGTCAGATGCTCGGTCGAGATCCGGATCGCTTCGTAGGTCGTCGGGTTGCTGCTGCCGCCCTCGAAGTCGGGGTCCGCGGGGTCTCGGTTGCCGCCGACGTGTTCGACGAGCGCAACGGTGCGCCACGGCGGCGGAGAACCCGCTCAACCGCCTGCGCGCGCTTTCGGTAGCTCGCGTCGATCGTTGCGATCTGCTTCGGTCCCAACGCGTTTCTCTCACCGAGCCAAGCGGGCGGGTTGACGTTGTTGGCGTCGAACGACGCGTCCCTGGGCTCCGTCAGTCCCGGGAAGTCGTCGGCGTTGCGCGGCGCGGGCGTGTGCACGAAGGGGCCACGAGCGCAAGCGCGGCGACGACCCCAATTCTCCGGAGGCGTCGCCTTGTGCCGGTTGTTGCGAACGCGCGCGGCACGTATCGCTGGTCAGACGGCTGCGTTCATCCGACGTCTTCGACGACGTCGAGGTTGTAGAAGGTGGGCGGCCCGTCACCGAGGGCCATCATTCGCTGCGAGAACTCCGCCGTGACGGGCAGCTTCGAGTTCTCCATCGCGGACTCGTACGAGTCGAAGAACACGATGTTGAAATACCGACCCGGGTTGTCGCGGTCTTGGCACATCACCCGCCGGCGCGCTCTGCTGTCGCTCCCCGCGGCCGCCTCCCACTCGTCACCGACCTTGCGCATCTCGTCGAACTTCGACGTGCGGAACTCGATGATCTGAACGAATGCCATGCCGTGACCTCCTGAGTCGAGCCCGCCGCGACGGTAACGCCCTTCCGCGAGTTACTCCTACGTTTGAACCGGTTCGTATCCCGTCGCCGGAGTGCCAGGTGGGTGGACCTCGGCGTCGTGCGAGAGCCACAACAGGACTTCGCCCTCGAGACCGTCGGGGTCGCGGAAGAAGACGCTGTGCGCGCGTCCGAAGTCGGTGACGAACCCATCGCTCGCGCCGTGCGCGACGAGGCGGCGCCGGATCTCGACGAATGCGTCTCGGTCGGCTGCTTGCAAACCGATGTGGTCGATCGGACCGTGACCGAACATCGAACCACGACCAAGTGCGGGCGCATCGTCGCCGTGCATCTCGAAGACGTTGAGCTCCGAGCGCGGACCGATGTCGACCATCGTCAACGTCCCTGGGCCGATCTGTTCACGGTGCGAGACCGTCGCGTCGAAGACCTCTTGATAGAACCGCACGAACCGCTCGGTGTCGTCGGTGATGACCGCGACATGGTTCACGCCGTCGAGCAACATGCTTCCCTCCTTCATCATCGCCGTGACGAAGATTATGGTCGGCAGCGCAGGACACGTGACCGGACGGGAGTGAGCGTGCAGTCGAACCAGGGAGGTGCACCGGCGCGCGGTCTCGCGGCCCTGCTCGACCTCGAGGTCCTCGACCGTGACCTGTTCCGCGGCGGGAACGAGGAGGGCGCGGGCGCTCGCATGTCGCTGTACGGCGGCCAGGTTGCCGCGCAGGCGCTGCGCGCCGCGGGTGCCACGGTGCCCGCCGAGCGGTTGCCGCACTCGCTGCACGGTTACTTCCTTCGGCCCGGCCGCGTCGACCGCCCCGTGATCCTTCACGTCGATCGCGACCGCGACGGTGGTTCGTTCTCGGCCCGCCACGTGCGCGCGGTCCAGGACGGCAAGGTCATCTTCTCGATGGTCGCGTCGTTTCATGCACGCGAAGTGAGCGCAACGTTCGACGCGGTTCCGACGCGCGGTGGTCCAGATGCGTCGACGCTTCCGGCGCGCCCGTCGCCGTTCCTCGTCGACGTAAGAGAAGTGACGCCGACGCGCATCGGCGACGGTCAGGTTCGCCACTCCGATTCACTATGGGTTCGGGCGTCGACACCGCTTCCCGATGATCCGCTCGTGCACGCCTGCGCGGTTGCCTACGTCTCCGACCTCGGTTCCGGGTTTGGGCAGGTCGACGTTCCCGGCCTGCCCGCCGGCGGACCGAGCATCGATCACAGCCTCTGGTTCCACGAACCGATCCGCGCCGACGAATGGATGCTGCTCGAGCTGTGGCCCTTGAAGGCGACTGGCTCACGCGGTGTCTACAGCGGTTCTCTTCGCAGCAACGACGGCCGCCTCGGCGTTCTCCTCACCCAGGAAATGCTGCTACGCGACCGCAAACTCGAACCCGCGATGCTCCGTCGCATCGCCGAATACCTCGGCGTCACCCCGGATTCCGAGTAGACGCCGGCCTTGGTCGACCCGTCGCGTCGGGACGAACGCCTTACTTCACGATTAGATCGACGTGCATTCCGGAGAGGTAGTGGCCAGGCAGATTGCACACGATCACATAGTGCCCCGGGTCGAGCGTCGCCGTGAGCAACCGCGTCTCACCGGGATTGAGCGAACTGCCCGAGTCGAGCGCGCTCGTCAATGTGGGAGAGTCCTCGTCCACTCTGTGATTCGGCCGCAGCGGAAGCTTGTTCGCCGGTCCGGTTGTTTTCCAGATGACCAATTCGTGTGGTGACGGTCCGTGGTTGGTGTCGACGAAGACGTATTGCCCGGGCGGGAATGTCGCGTCTCGTACGTGAATGCGGAAGTCCTGTTCGTCGATGTGCACGACGTGAGATCCCTTGGGGACCTCGAGGCCGCCCGAAGGTCGCGTCGCGAGCGCGACGACGATGACGATGGCGCACGCGAGCACCACGACGAGCACGCCGACGATCGTGGGTGCGACTGAGGCGAACGATTCGGCCATGGACTCGCCCGCGTCGCGAGGATCTACGGTCCGGGTTCGGGGCATCTGGTCTCCTCGTCTGACCGAGCACGCAGCACGACGCAACCGCGGCGTCGGCGGTGACATGCGGCTGACTTCACACAAGAGGCGAAACGCGTACATGTCGGAGTACGGACCGAGCCTGCGAGCGGTTCACCGCGATACAACGGAGGCGGCCCGCGCGGATCGAACCCGCCTCACTTGCCACGGTGATCGTCGACGGTCGACGGCACACTGACAGCAGTCGTCGCGGGCACATCGGATCCGTGGTCGTCGACTGTCGTCGGGACGGGAGTCCCGTGATCGTCGGTCGTCGTCGCGAGATCCGTCCCATGGTCATCGATCGTGGTCGGAACGACGATCGTCGCAGGCTCGCGCACATCATCCTTCGCCGGCGTGCTCGCCGGAACATCGGTTCCGTGATCATCGACCGTCGCGGAGGCTTTGCTGCTGTCATGGTCGATTGTCGTGGGTACGCGGACGGCGTTGTGGCGTGCGGTACTCGGAGTCGTCTGCGTGCCGCGGTCGAAGTGTGAGACGAGCTCCGGCTCCGGCGTGGTGCTCACCGAAGTGGCGGCAGCCATTGCGCCGGCTCCGGCGAGTACGACGGCAACGGCGGCGAGGGTTGTGGTGATCAAGGTCTTGTTCACGGCAGGGCTCCTGAGAGGTGGATGACGTCATCACCATGCGCCGTGCCGGGCGCGACCCGAAATGGGACGTTGGTACTACGACCGCGGTCGTACGACCAACGTCCACTGGCGGCCCAGACCTCGATAGCGGTTGGGTGAAACGGCGGGTTCAACCGCACCAGCCCACCCACTTTCGAAAGAGGCAACCATGTCGAAAATCTCGAACCGCACCGCTGCCCTCGGAATCATGAGCGCACTCGCACTCGGCACGATCGCCGCGGCTCCCGCCTTCGCCCAGGGAGGCGGTACCAGGGTCACGGCTCGAGCTCAGTGCAGCGCGGGGTCGCAGTCGAAACTCACACTCGCCCACGACAACGGCTTCATCGAGACCGAGTTCGAAGTCGACTCGAACCGTGCAGGCCAGGTCTGGAACGTCGCGATCAAAGACAACGGCATCAGCGTCTTCTCCGGCACGCGCACCACGACCGCACCGAGCGGATCGTTCACCGTCCGACGCCGAATCCCGAACCGGGCCGGCGTCGACAGCGTCGTCGCCTCCGCGAAGAACACCAGGTCGGGCGAAACGTGCGTCGTCCGGTCGTCGATCTGACGTCGCGCGTGATCACGCTGCAGGAGCGGAACCGTGACCTTCGGGTTGCGGCCGCTCCTGCGCGCGCGCCCGGGTACCCTCGCAGCGATGTCCCGGCGCCACGCTGCGGTCGATGAACCCATGAACCCGCGCGCAAGCTTCGCCGACCGCCGTGTTGTCGCAATCCAGATCGGTCAGTTCGCACTGGTCGGAGCGATCGCGCTCGTCATCGTAGGACTCGCGACCTCGCTTGCCAGCCGGCGAGTCGGTGAACGCGAAGCGATCACCGACGCGCGCTCATCCGCCGTCATCAAGGCGCAGGGACTCGTGCAGCCGGCGATCACCGATGGCATCCTCGCGGGATCAAAGGCGGAGATCGCGCGGCTCGACGGCGTGATCCGGCGCGACGTGCTCGACGGGTCGCTCGTACGCGTGAAGATATGGAACCGTGCCGGCAACATCCTCTACTCCGACGAGCCGCTCCTCACCGGCGAGCACTACCAGCTCGGTGCCGGGGAGCTCCGCTCGATCGACTCGGGCGTGATCGAGGCCGAGGTAAGCGATCTTGCCAAGCCGGAGAATCGCTACGAAGTTTCATACGGCAAGTTGCTCGAGGTCTATCTGCCCATCCACACGCCCTCGCAGACACCGCTGCTGTTCGAGGCCTACTACCGCTACTCGCTCGTCGCGCAAAGCGGTAGCCGGCTGTGGCACAGCTTCGCTCCGATCTCTTTGGGCGCGTTGGTCATGTTGGAGCTCGTGCAAATTCCGATCGCCTGGTCGCTCGCACGCCGGCTGCGGATGCGTCTGCGCGAGCGAGAACTACTTCTTCACCGTGCATTGGAAGCGAGTGACGTCGAGCGCCGCCAGATCGCAAGTGACCTCCACGACGGCGCGGTGCAAGACCTCGCCGGAGTCGCCTATGCCCTCTCGGCGGCAGCACGCCGTGAGAGCGCGCACGGCTCCGAAGCCGACTCGTTCATCATCGAGAAATCCGCCGAGTCGATCCGTGGAAGCATCAGAGCACTGCGCTCACTCATCGCCGATATCTATCCACCCGACTTCGACGAGGTCTCATTCGATTCGGCGATCACCGACCTCATGGCCCGAGCGAGCGACCGCGGCTTGCACACCGAGCTCGACATCCAGCTTGCCGACCCGCTGGCGGACTCGGCTGCGCGATTGCTTTACCGAACTACGCAAGAAGGGCTGCGCAACACGCTCGACCATGCCGAGGCCAGCTCGCTGACCGTGAGCGTCAAACAGGGAAACGGCATCGCCATCCTCGAAATCGTCGACGACGGCCGCGGCTTCGACCCGAAAGACACGCCGAAGAGCCGCGCCCAGGGACACTTCGGACTCGTCGCACTGCGTGGACTCGTAACCGACGCCGGCGGTCGGCTCGACGTACGTTCCGCGCCCAAGGCGGGGACGACGTTGCGCGTCGAGGTACCGCTATGACGATCCGCGTCGTGATCGCCGATGATCATGCGATCGTTCGCAGTGGCCTCGAACAGTTGCTCTCGACCGCCGACGACATCCTCCTCGTCGCGACTGCCGCCGACGGCGAGCAAGCCATCGAGAGAGTGGAGCGCGAACATCCCCACGTTGTGCTCATGGACTTGTCGATGCCGAACATCGACGGCGTCGAGGCGACGCGCCGCATCGTGACCATCGATCCCGAGGTGCGTGTCATCGTGCTCACGTCCTTCGGCGACGACCGCCATATCTCCGACGCACTCAACGCCGGCGCCGTCGGCTACGTGCTCAAACACGCCGGACCCGACGAGTTGCTCGACGCGATACGAGCCGCGGCCCGCGGCGACTCGCCACTCGATCCGAAGGCCGCTCGCGTGCTGCTCGCAAGTCGCCGCGTCGGGCCCGCCGCGCGACAGCTCAGCGCGCGGGAGGAAGAAGTGCTCCGGCTCGTCGCGTCCGGTCTCGCCAATAAGCAGATCGCGCGCAAGCTCACTATCAGCGAAAGAACGGTGAAGGCGCATTTGACGAACGTGTTTGCACAACTCGGCGTCAGCGACCGTACTCAGGCCGCGCTCTGGGCCAAGGAACACCTGCCGCCGAACGATTGAGCGTCCTCGTCCAACAACGAGTGGTGACGGCCGGGCGCGCGCTTATACGCCTGCGGTGACGGCCCTCGCACCGGGTCGTGATCTTGTCCAATGGACCTCCCGAGTCGGCTTGTCGACAGCGTTGTCCTTCGGAACCTGCGATCGCATCCGTGAGTCCCTGGTCGATTCCCTGATCGCTGCCCGGACTAGGGAACTCCACTGGGGACTCGCTGATGCGATTGCCTGCCCGGGAACGCGAATGTCGACGCTCGAAACATTCGGCCAATGGAGGTAGGAACCGATGTCCTTCACGTCATTGAAGCGTCCGCGGATTTTGTTCGGCGGCGGTACTGCGCTCGCCGCTGCGGCGGTCGTCGCGCTCGCGCTCGGACCCGGCAATGCCGGGGCTTCGAGCACGCAGGTGGTGGCGTCACGAGCCCAGGCGACCACGGTCACCACGGCGTCACCAAGCAAGGCGGTCGATCCGAATGTGTACCCGTTCGGTGCCCCGACCGGGAACGGCGACTACAAGGTCCCGTCGCCGCCGGAAGAGCCGACGCTGGTGCCGACGATCGGCACGAAGACGACGCAACGCATCTACGGAGGGAATCCCTTCGAGGAGGCGGTGTCGGTCACCCAGCACATTTGGCCCGCGGTGGTGCCGTTGAATGCGCCGACCGAGAACGACAATGATCCCGACCGGCCGTGGGGGCTGACGCTGCTCACGCCCGACGATCCGCTCACCGCCATTACCGCGGTGCCGCTGATCCACTTCCC
>JAUZEM010000232.1 GCA_030839005.1 Actinomycetota bacterium
CGCTTCAACACCCCGTAGCGCCGTTCGAACCCGGTGGCGATGCCCAGCGACACCATCGCGGCCGCCATCACCGCGAGCGACAGGACGCCGGGGACGAGGAAGTCGACGGGATGGGCGAAGCCGGCGGTCGTGACGCTGTCGACCTTGGCGAAGAACACGAGGATCCCGAGCGGGATTGCGAGGGTGACGATGAGGTTCTCGCCGCGTCGGAGTTGCAGCAGAGTTTCGGCGCGCGTCTGCGCGACCAGGGCGCGGCGCTTCACGCTACCGAGCCCGTTCCGCGGTGATCTGTAAGAAGACTTCCTCGAGCGATCGGCGTCCGGCTTGCAACGCGGCGAGCGTGACGTGCGCGTCGCGCAGGAAGCACGCGAGCTGCGCGATGCGCTCCGGGGTACCCGCTGCCCGTATGACGTACTCTCCGGCGCGGTCCTCGACGACCTCGCCGCCATCGAGGCCGAGCGCGCGCCCGATCGCGATCGTGTCGAGTCCCGGCGCAGCCGCGAACCAGATCTCGTCCGAGACGGCGTGTTGGGTGAGCTCGGCCGGAGACCCGAGCGCGGCGAGCTTGCCTCCGGTAATGATCGCGACGCGGTCGCACAGCTGCTCGGCTTCGTCCATCGCGTGCGTCGTGAGCAACACGGTGACGCCGCGGTCTCGCAGATCACGCACGAGCTGCCAGGTCGTGGCGCGCGCGTGGGGATCCATGCCCGCCGTCGGCTCGTCGAGGAAGACGACCTCGGGCCGCCCGATGAGCGCGCACGCGAGCGAAAGCCGTTGGACCTGGCCGCCGGAAAGGCGCCGCACCGACGTGCCGGCCGCGTCGCGCAGGCCGACGGTGTCGAGCAAGACCGACGGCGACTCCGCGTGGTCGTAGTACGCGGCGAAGAGGTGCAAGAGCTCGAGCGGCTTCAGCCCGGGATAGAGCCCGCCCTCCTGGAGCATCACTCCGATGCGCGGACGCAGCTCGGGCGCATCGCGCACCGGATCGAGGCCGAGCACGCGCGCCGTACCGAGATCGGGTGTGCGATAGCCCTCGAGCGTCTCGACCGTAGTGGTCTTGCCCGCGCCGTTGGGTCCGAGCAGGCCGAACACCTCGCCGCGTGCCACGTCGAACGACAGCCCGTCGACCGCCCGGGTCGAGCCGTAGTGCTTGGCGAGCCCGACGACAGAAATGGCCGGATCGGCAGCAGCGGCGGACATGGCGATGGGAGTCTACGAGTGGCGGCGGTCGCGAACGCTACCGGTCCCGCCAGGCGACGTAGGCGGCGAGCTCGTCCAGCCAGGAGCGCGCGGTGTCGTCGATCGGAGCGATCGCCAACGCGTCGCGGGCCTCCGCGACGAGCCGCTCGATTTCGAGCTCTATCTGATCGAGCGCGCCGGTGCGCGCAAACACCGTCCGAAGATCGCGGATGTCGTCGGCGGACAGATCGGGATTGCCCAGGCGCGTCAGCAGCTTGCGGTCGCCCGAATCAGCCCGTGCGAACGCGAGCGCGACCAGCGGGGTGGGCTTGCCTTCGCGCAGATCGTCACCGACCGGCTTTCCCGTGATCTCCGCGTCGCCGAACGCACCGAGCACGTCGTCGCGGAGCTGGAAGGCGTGACCCAGGGGCAGGCCGATCGCCGACAGTGAAGGTCCGAGCGACGCGAGTGCGCCGGCCAACGCCGCGCCGAGATGGAGCGGTCGCTCCACTGTGTACTTGCCCGACTTGTAGACCGCGATCCGGTTGGCGAGCTCGGCTTCGGTGCTCGCGGCCGCGGTGCCCGCCAAATCGAGGGACTGACCCACACAAAGCTCGACGCGCAACTCGTCGAACACGACCTGCGCGGCTTCCGGCATGCCGCGCATCAGCACGTCGGCGTACGTGAACGCGAAGTCGCCGACGAGGATCGCCATTCCCTCGCCGAACCGGCGGGGCTCACCCCGCCAACCCGCTCGCATGTGCCGCCGGGCGAAGCGCGCGTGGACCGAGTCGTCCCCGCGGCGCATCTCCGAGCCGTCCATGACGTCGTCATGGGCCAGCGCGAACGTGTGCACCAGCTCGAGCGCGGCCGCGGCATCGACGACGCGCGGATCGTCGCCGTCTCCCTGCGCACCGACGAACGCGCAATAACAGAAGGCCGGACGAAGCCGCTTACCTCCTGTGGCGACGAAGCCGCGCAATGCCTCGATCGGCTCGGCCAAACCGGCGTCGACGGCGCGCCACCGGGCGAGCTCCGCGCCCAGCAGGTCGTCGATCCGACGCTCGACCCGCGTCGCGAACGGGACCAGCGCCGTGGGGAACATCGCCTCCTTCGGCCCGGTCGAGGTCACGCTCGGACCGTAGTCGCACCCGGGCGCGAGGCCGGAAATGCGTCCGCCTACGCTGCCGTCGTGCCGGAGTTCCTGTCGGACCCATGGCTGGAGGAGCTCGATCGCGCCCTGCGCGACTCGGCGAGCGTGTCCGCGCTCGCGCCGATCGTGATCGAACAGGTCGTCGTCGACGTGCCCGGTCGCGGCGAGGTCCGTTACCGGCTCCGTGTGGACGGCGACGGGGCGCGCGTCAGCGTCATGGGAGGAGGGGCTGCGGAGGCCGCCGATTTACGCCTGACGACCGACTACGCCACCGCCGTCGCCATCGCCCTCGGCCGGGAGAATGCCCAGATCGCACTGGCGCGCGGCCGGCTGCGCCTCGGCGGCGACGTCGACACCCTGATACGACACGCCGACGCGCTCGGCGCGCTACACGACGCGTCGGCCGCGCTGCGCGCGGCCACGACGTTTTCGCCGCCGTAGGATCCGCGAATCATGTGGGGCGAGGTCACACCCGCGGAGCGCCTGCGCTCGGTCACCCGCCGCAATGTCGACGACGAACGGCTCGCGGCCGCGGCGGCCGACGCGCTTGCCGGCTTCGCGACCGAACCCGCCTCGCTCGTGGTCGCGTGCCGGCGCGTCCTCGCGCACCATCGGGCGCACGGTGCCCTGTGGTGGGTATGTTCGCGCATTCTCGCCGCGCCCGATCCCGCGGCGGCCGCGCGCACCGCGGTGCGCGACCTCGAGGCCGACCGCACCGGCGACCGGCTCGGAGCGACCCTGCCGCTACTGGACGAGGACGAGGTCGTGGCGATCATCGGGTACACGACCACGATCGACGACGCGCTCGCCGAGCGCTTCGACATCGACGCGGTCGCTATCCGGGTCGACGGTGACGACCCGGTGGCGTCACTCCGTCGCCGCCGCAGTGACCACTCCGTACGGGTCGTCGACGGGTGGGACCCAGTGCTCGAGCGCACGTCGCGGTTGCTGAT
>JAUZEM010000347.1 GCA_030839005.1 Actinomycetota bacterium
CGCTGCGGGCGTGAGGATGGTGACGTCGTTCATCGGCTGTAGTTGCGGCGCCGGATAGCCGTAGATCAACGCCTGCTCGTAGTCGAAGGCGGTCTGTTCGTCGTCGACGCGCACGATGCGCAACTCGTCCGGTGGTGTCGGGAACGCCGGGCCCGGCGCGCGAACCATCAGCGGCGGGTGGCCCATGCGGGCGAAGCCGATGGGCGTGAGATCCGGCGTCGGCCAGGCGCTGTCGAGCAGGAAGGGGGTCGCGGTCCCGGAGTCGTAGAACGGGCGGATGTGATCGAGAACGGACCGCACGTCGTCGATCGGTCGTTCGAGCACGGCCCGATTGCTGAAAGGCAGCGGCGAACCGGCGTCGATGAGCGTGACGACGCCCTCGATCCGCTCCACCCGATCGGCGCGGGCTTCGCCGAATGCTGCGTACGACGCCGCGCTCTCCTGCACGAAATCGTTCAAGAGGTTGTCGCCGCCGGGGCTCGACGGGCCGTATCCGGTTTGGAGCTCGGGGGTTCGGGCCATGGCGGGTCATTCTGCCCTCGGCGCCGACTAGCGTCGAGACGCGCCGACGGGCGCGGCGCGAGGGGGACCGGGTCATGAAAGAGCTCGTCTATCACCACCTGTTGCTTCCCACGGTGGAACGCAACGCCGATCGTGCCGGGTTCTTCGAGGGCGAGTATCACGCGACGTTCGGCGAGCATCTCGACCGGGTCGCGCGCCTTGCGGCCGGGTTGCGCGGCCTCGGAGTCGACCGCGGCGACCGGTTCGCGGTGATGGCGCTCAACGGTCACCAGTTCCTCGAGTGCTATCACGCGGCCTTTCTGGGCGCGGGCGTGATCAACCCGTTGAACCTCCGGCTCGCGCCGAAGGAGCTCGAGTACATCCTCGCCGACTCGGGTACGAAGGTGTGTTTCACCGATCCGTTCTTCGCGCCGGTCGTCGAGAAGGTGCGCGCCGCGGTGGGTATCGACCAGGTCGTGATGATCGGCGAAGGTGACGCGCCACACGACGTTTCGTACGAAGACCTACTCGCAAGCTCCGCTCCGCAGATCCCGGACGAGCCCGAGGAGGACGACGCCGCCATACTCATGTACACCGGCGGCACCACCGGCCTTCCGAAAGGCGTGTTGCTCGACCACCGCGCCGAGATGCTGAACCTCTACCACGTGATGCAGATGTGGCGCTTCAGTGCCGACGATGTGTTCCTGCACCAGACGCCGATGTTCCACGCGGCGTCGATGGGCGGAATGCTCGGCGTTCCCGCACAGGGCGGCGCATCCGTGTTTCTTCCGTTGTTCGACCCGGCCCGCGTGCTCGAGTTGTGCGAGCAGCACTCGGTCACGCAGACCGTGATGGTGCCGACGATGATCGGCATGTTGCTGAATCATCCCGAGTTCCGCCCCGAACGGCTCGCGGCGTTGCGCGCGCTCACCTATGGCGCGTCGCCCATGCCGGCGGCGTTGCTCGAACGGCTGCTCTCGACGTTCCCGATGCTCGACGTGTTCCAGGGCTACGGCATGACCGAGTCCTCCGCGGTGCTGACCGCGCTCGGTCCGCGGGAGCACCGTGCCGGTGGTCCGCGGCTTCGATCCGCGGGATTGCCGTTACCGGGCGTTGTCCTGTCGATCCAAGACCACGCCGGGAACGCCGTGGCGCCGGGTGAAACCGGCGAAGTGTGCGCGCGGGCCGGCAACTTCATGCGGGAGTACTGGAAGCAACCCGAGGCCACCGCCGAGGCGTTTCGGGGCGGGTGGTATCACTCCGGCGACGCCGGCTACCTCGACTCCGAGGGATACCTGTTCCTCGTCGACCGTGTGAAGGACATGATCGTCACCGGCGGCGAGAACGTGTACTCCGTCGAGGTGGAGAACGCCATCGCCTCGCACCCTGCCGTCGAGCAGGTGGCAGCGATCGGCATCCCGTCGGAGAAGTGGGGAGAGGCGGTCCACGCCATCGTCGTGGTCCGCGAGGGTGCGACGGTGACCGAGAGCGAGATCATCGACCACGCACGTGAGTGGATCGCGGGCTACAAGCTGCCGAAGTCGGTGGAGATCCGGACGGAGCCGTTGCCGTTGTCGGGTGCGATGAAGGTGTTGAAGCGGGAGCTGCGAGCGCCCTACTGGGAGGGTCGCGATCGCGCCGTGAACTGACCGGCGAGCCCGTCCAAGGCCCGCAGGTCTCGGGCGTGGTACACGTCGCTCGGCATTCGATCTCGCGCGGGAGCGGTGCGATCGACGCCGAGATGCGGACGGCGGAGGTAGACCGCGTGCATGCCCGCGCGGCGCGGGCCGTCGACGTCGCACGCCCAGGTGTCGCCGACGAAGAGCGCGTCTTCCGGGGCGACGCCCAGCTGCTCCAGTGTCTGTGCGTAGATGCGCGGGTGCGCCTTCCGGGCGCCGACCCACGCAGAGGAGACGACGACGTCGACCGAGCCGGTAAGCCCGGCCGAATCGACCGCCTCGTGCAGGTCCCAGTCCCAGTTCGAGCAGATAGCGAGCGCGACACCGCGCGCTCGGAGCGCACGTAGCAGGTGTTCGACCTCCTCGTACGCGTCGATGCGGTTGTGGGCACTGATCTCGCGTACGCGCTCGATGAGCACGTCCTGGACCGCCCCAGGGACACCACGCTCGCCGAGCATCGATCGAACCCGCGAACGTTGCCAGGCGACGTAGTGATCGCGCGAGATCGAGTGTTCGTCGTGCTCGGTGCCGTCGATCCCGTCGTTCCACCAGCGTTCGCGCACGTCGGCCGGCAGGACGTAACCGAGCTCGCCGACGAGTTGCTCCCACGACGGACCCCAGTTGGTCGTCTCCGCCAGCGTGTTGTAGAAGTCGAAGATGACGGCCTTCACCATCAGTCGAGACCCTCCGACGCGCGCGGTCGAGCGGAACGTCGGCCGTAATACCTTCCAACTGCCCGGAGTGCCATCGTGTCAGCCTAAGGCGGAGATCAATCCGTACGGGGCGCAGCGGTGAGTCGAGCCCCAGGAGAAACCGCACCTCAGTGTTGTCGTGCGATCTCGGCCCATAGGTCGACAGAGCCATCGTGACGTCTTCGCCTGCCGAACGCGATCGCGAGGTGTTGTATGAGTCGCTCGCGGATATCGAATGGTTTGTCGCGTAGTTCGACGTTGCGGTCGCATTGGAGACGGACACTCGTCAGTTGCGGGTAGGGGGCGACGGTCAGCCGCACCGGGGTCTTCACGTCGCATTCGCGGGCGGCGGCAATCAACTCGTTCACCACTAACACCACGGCACTGGCGTGATGGGAATCGATGCCATGCTCCTGGAGGGTGTCGCTCACCAGCGTGCGAGCCTCGCGCAACTCGCTTTGCCGCGCCCGGAACGTGAATTCGAGCATGTTGTCCTTATACCGCGGCCGCGACCGTACAGAACCTGTCCGTCAGGTTCCGCGGAGATCCGAACGCATGTCTGAACGAACACACCGCGGAGAAGTCTGCACCGCTCGGAGCCGCTGCGGGTGGACGCACCAATCGGATTTCTGCGGATTGCCCGCGCGCGAGCGGTCAGGTCGAGCGCCCGATCGACGGATGGATCGACCGATGCTCCCCTCCACGCCTCCGCGGGGCTGGGCGTAAGCATCCCGGAAGTGCTGTGCGCGTGCGGCGAGTACGCACCATCAGGTCGCCTGTGATGTCGCGACGAGCGTGGTGAGGATCTCTGCTCCGTGGGCGAAGCTGATCGCGTGGCCTTCGTCCTCATAGACCGTGAGCTCGATGGGTGTTGCCGCCGTCGTGGCTCGCACGCTCGCGAAGTGCGCGATCGGGTCGAGTTCCCCATGCCACCAGCGCGTGTAGACGGCGAGGTCCTTCAGGTCGAAGCCCCACGGCTCATGCACCAACATCAGATCGAGGACCGCACCATCGACGCCGTGGCGAAACGCCTCCCGACGTGTGGTTGCGAATTGCTGTTGCACCTCGGCACGCTCGAGGATCTTCCTATCTGGTCCCTCACGAGTCGCCATCGCTCGCGCTGAGCCGTCGACGTCGGCAGACATCGCCTCGAAGTGGCGGCGCGCAGCGGCCTCAGCTTCAGTACGGTCACGCTCGATAAGGCTGGAGAACTCGTCGTCGGTGCTGAATCGTGCCGGGACAAGACCGGCGATCACGCCGACCGCGCCGAGTCCTGTCGGCGGTCGCGCGGCACATGCAAGCGCGTACGGCGAACCCGCCGATACGCCGACCGCGACGAAGCGATCGATGCCAAGCCCCGTGGTTACCTCGGTGACGTCGTCCGCCCAATCAAGCACGGTTCGGTCAGCTGCGTAGTCAGAGCGTCCGAACCCGGGCCGTTCAATGCACACCATGCGAAGCCCGAGTTTGCCTGCGAGTCCTTCGCAACCGACGCCCAATAAGCGAGACCCCGGACAGCCGTGAAATACAACGACGGCATGACCATCCGGATCTCCCCACTCGGCGAAACCGACCGCTCGGCCACCTGCAAGGGCAATCGAACCCTCACGCCGAGGAGAATCGTCCGTCACAGTCATCGAGACTACGGCTCGACGACCCGCGCCAGAGCTGCTGCGATCGTCAGTCGCTCAGTGGCCTTGGCCGCAGCCTGTTCGCATGGTGAGGTACGAGGTGGGTACTTAGACTTGGTACGCGGATACGCGAGAGGCCGCGCACGATTGGTTCAGCGGGGCGTCAACACGCAGAACTCGTTGCCATCGGGATCGGCCATGACGACCCAACTGACGTCGCCCTGGCCGATATCCACGCGCGTCGCCCCGAGCGCAACGAGCCGGTCGACCTCCGCCGGTTGGTCGTCGTGCGCTGGCGGCGCGATGTCGAGATGCAACCGGTTCTTCGCGACCTTCTGGGGAACCGGTGGACCCCACGTAATGAAGAATCCGCTGCCCTCCGGCGTGCGAATTGCCGTCTCGCCGTCCTGGTCCCACACCAGCGGCCAGCCGAGCGCCGCGCTCCAGAAGCACCCGACTTCCCGCGACCCATCACACGTGATCGATCCGAGCCGTCCGCAGCCCGCGAGAAAGTTGTTCTCCGGCTCGATGATGCAGAACTCGTTGCCTTCGGGATCGGCGAGCACGACGTGCTTGTCATCCGGGCCCTGACCGACGTCGACGTGGCGCGCGCCGATCTCGATCAACCGCGCCACGGTGTCCTGCTGATCGTCGATCGACGCCGTCGTCACGTCGAGATGGACGCGGTTCTTCTGCGACTTCGGCTCCGGAACGGGGAGGAAGAAATCGATTCGCAACGCAGTGAGATCGGTCGGCAGGAGCTCGACACGGTCATGCGACTCGTCGCCGATCTCCCAGCGCAAGGCCTCGGCCCAGAACCGCGCGAGCCGCAGCGGCTCGTTCGCGTCGAAGCACAATGCGATGAGCCGCGACGTCATGTCGTCCGGCATCCGGTTTGCACGTCCATTCGGCCGCTCCTGTTAGCACAAGTTTTGATCCATTGAAGCGACCCCCGCCAAATCGGCGCCGCTCCCCGCTCATATGCCTGTTACCTCCGCAGATCCGAAGAGCCTGATTCCCGACTCGGGCACGTCAGTCGCTTCCACGCAGAAAAGTCTCGCGCCATAACCGCAGCCGATCTGGCGGTCGCATAACCGCTCCCGATCGGGCATTATGCGTTCAGGACTTCGGGCCCGTAGCTCGCCTCGGGATGGCTGGAAGATGAGTGTGCTCGGCGCGATTGCGGGACATCGCAGCATCCCCGTGTGGTCTTCCTTGGGACGTGACGAGTGCATACGGCGTCTCGAAGAGCTTCCCGACATTTCAGTATCGGAAATCGGTGCGAACCGGTTCGCCCTCGAGAAGAATCGCTCTTCGGCATTCTTCCGTCTTCGCTCAGCTCCTCCGCCCGTCGTGCACGCCACGCTGTCACCGGTGCAAGAGGGTACGAAGGTCGTGGTCGATGGTCGTATGAGCTACGGGCAGCTCGCGACGGTCGTCTTGTTCGCGTTGTTCTTTTTCGGTCTGCCGGTCGTTCTTGTAGCCACCGGCGCTCAGGTGCGCGGAGGAGCCACGTCGGTCTTGCTGTTTACCTTCGTATGGTCGGGAGGGATCTACCTCGCGTCGGTTCTCGGGGTAATCAGCCGGACGCACGACCTCGCGCAAAGGGTCGCCAGCGTGCTAAGCGATCGTGTATCCGCACGCTGGTTCGCTGATCCGAGCGACAGGCATCGGCTGCGGTATTGGGATGGCCAGCAGTGGTCGCGTTGGGTTGTCGACGGCGACGAGGCTGCTTTCGAGGATTCAATGACCGATCGCGCCAACCCGGGCGCGACCAGCCATTGAGCGCACTCCCAATCGCTGCCGCTGCGTAACTGCCGCTCTGCGCTCGCCTTGCTGCGCCGTGATCGGGCAACATGGGTTCCGTGCGGGCCAACAAGAACGTGCGGAGGTTGGCGTGGTTCGCGGTCGGGTTCGTGTTCCTGTCCGCCTGTTCGTCTAGCTCTTCGAGTTCCGGAGCGCCGAAGAACATCTCAAAGCCGTCGATCCAAGCGTCGTCGCCAACGACGTTCACGGTGCTTGGAATGAACCACAAGGGCGAAGACCTTGTGTGGTGTGACGACGGCCCTCTACCGCCTTCCTCAAACGTCGCCAAGGGATACGGGGAATTTCTCCAGCCGAATCCCAACCGGATGTTGGTGTGCGGATACCGAGGGAAAACCGGGAGCCGACTGCTGTTCGACCGGGGTAGGCGTGCCGCTTCACCGGCAGCGATCGTGTCATCGCTCGACAGTGCGCCAGCTCGTAGGTCTGCGACCGGCGCGCTCACTGCTCTCTGCCCGCCGAACGGGCGCGACGGCATCGTTCTGTCCGTCGGATACTCGTATCGACTGACGACCACCGTCTACATCGCATCCTCCGGATGCGCGTACGAACTGAACAACAACACGACGATCATGGTGCCCGCAGCAACACTCGCCTTGCTCCGAAGGACACTCGGCTACACGCCATAGCCACGCATATCTGCCGATCGGGCTCGCCCCGAGGAGCGAGATCGGGCATTATGCGTGCGTCACTGATTTGGTGCTCCGAGGCTGCCTTGCGCGGTGGAAGTCAACACGGCAGCCGCGGTGCGGCGAGCAGCTAAGGAGTAATCATGGCGAAGGTCTGGGTGCTTCTCTCCGTTACCGTGCTCGCGCTCGCGGTCTGTCCCGGCTCAACAGCATCTGCCAAGGAAGCTCCTTTTCCGTCGTTCGTTGTCAACGGATTCTCGAATGCGAACGGCGATGGATTCTGGCTGGCGTACTTCAACGGCAGCGTCACCTCCGAAGGGAACGCTCACCATTTCGGCGACGCGGCCTCCCTGCCTCTGAACCAGCCAATCCATGGTGGTGCCGCGCACGGCAACGATGGCTATTGGCTCGTTGCGGAAGATGGGGGGGTCTTCTCGTTTGGGAGCGCACGATTTCACGGCAGCATGGCCCGCAAGCCCATCAACCAGCCGGTGTTCTCGATGGCTTCCACCAACACCGGCAATGGCTATTGGCTCGCCGGACTCGACGGCGGCATCTTCAGCTTCGGAGACGCGAAGTATTTCGGCTCCACCGGGAGCATTCCGCTGAACCTGCCGATCAACGGCATCACCACCAGTCCGACCGGCAACGGCTATCGACTCGTCGGTGCCGACGGCGGCATTTTCAGTTTCGGTGACGCCAGGTTCTACGGGAGCCTGCCGAGCCGAGGCGTCCGTGCCTCTGATGTGGTTGGTATGGCGTCGACACCGACTGGCAACGGCTACTGGATCGCGCGAGGCGATGGCCAGGTCTATGCGTTTGGAGATGCGAAGAACCTCGGCAACTACGCGCCTTCGCCGTGCGACGGCATCGAAGCCGTGTTCTCCAACCCCAAGGCCCAGGGCTACCGACTTGTGACCTGGTCGGGCGCAACCATCGCGTTCGGCAACGCACCCGGCGGCACGACACCGACTGGTACCGCGCTGCCGTGCGTCACGCCATAACTGCCGTTCGGCGTTCGCATAACGGTCCCGGAGCGGGCATTCTGGCGAGCTTGAAGACGCTGTGCGGCGTGGCGGTTCTCGTACTCGCTGCGTGCCTTGGTCTTGTCGTGCTCGCCGCAAGCTGCTCGGGCGGAAACGCACGAAGTCCCGCGGAGGTTCGGGGTCCCGACGCTCCCCGTTTTGCAGGAGCCGCGAGTCTCCTCTCGGTGGCTCGTATGAAAGGCGTTTCGTGCGTCCAGGAACGTCCCTTCAACCCGCTGCGCAATGTGGCACCCGACGCCATCGAGTACCGCGTCCCGGACGGCCGCACCTGCAACTTGCCGAGCGGATTGCCGTTGTACGTCATCGTCTACGACACCCTGCCGCACCGTGTCACGGCCGTCGAACATGGCGAAGCCCAGCTCAACCTGTGCTCATTTTCTGCGAAGTCCGGACACGCCTCGGATTCTTGGAGCGCGTTAGCTGCGGCAAACTGGCGTGCCGCGACTCCCGGTTCGGCGCAGGCACTCGCGGACCTGCGTATCGCACTCGGTGGAACCGCGGAACCCGAGATGTTGTCCTGCCAGTTCCGGAGCTGAGGGCCGCGCCATATCTGCCGATCTGCGCTCGCCATAACGGCGCCTGATCGGGCAATCTGTGTGGGTGCGAGCCTCGAACAGCGATGCGTGAGGAGATCACGAAGCGCCGCAAGCTCGGCCGATTTCGCTCCGAGGCTGCGCGGCGTCGGTTTCTGGCGGCATACGACGCGGCCATCGAGTATTGGCCCATACCGCCGCTCCATCACGATGTCGCAACGACATTTGGGACGACGCATGTGCTGCGGTCGGGACCGGTAGCGGGTGCGCCGATTGTTCTGCTCCACGCGATCGCGGTGTCGTCGCCAGCCTGGTACGCAGACATAGCTGCGCTCAGTGCGTCGCATCCCGTGTACGCCATCGACACGATTACCGATCCCGGACGGAGCAGCCAATCCGCACCGGTTCGAAATGGCGAAGATCTTGCTGCGTGGCTTGCGGAGGTGTTGGACGCACTTCATCTAGATCGCGTTCATCTCGTTGGGCTGTCGTATGGGGGATGGCTTGCGCTCAACCAGGCGCACCGCTCAACGAACCGTATTGCGAGCGTCACGTCGGTTGACCCGGTGGGCGCCCTTGGGCGACCAAAGACCTCTTTCATGGTCCAGATCGTGCCCGACAGCCTGCTGGCTTTGGCCAAGTCGGAGAAGGCGATCCATCGCCTTTTGGGTCGACTGAACAACGGTGCGATCCCTGGCCAACCGTTGCTCGATCTGTCCGTTGCCGGGCTTCGCACGTTCGTCGGCAAGCAACCGTTCCCGAAGCGCATGTCCGACGAGGAGTTGCGCAGCATCACGCTGCCGACCCTGTTGCTCCTGTGCGAATGCAGTCCCGTCAACGATGCTCAACGCGCAGCACAACGAGCACGTCGCTGTATCTCCGAGGCCGAAGTCGAAGTGGTCGCCGATTCGGGACACATGCTGCCTATCGAGCATCCCGAGCAGTTCACACAGCGCGTCCTGAGCTTCGTGGACGGTCTCGACACGAGCACCGCCGCTCCCCAGCCCTGACGCCGCGCCATATCTCTGCCTGATCTGGGTGCCTCCGGCGGGTGACGCCTCTGTCGGATGAAGGTGCGAATCGAAAGTCGTTGGAACGACCGATGCCCCTCCCTCGCCTCCGTGGGGCTGGGCGCGCGTCGCGCGCGCACAAGATCCGGCGCCGTTGGAGTGCGGGTTGTGCGACGATTCGGTGATGAAGCGCTCGACGGCGATGAGCCGGCTCAGCGATGTCGTCGACGGGCTGTATCGTGCCGCGAAGTGGCCCGGTACGACGGTCACGGCCGCGTACGTGTTCGGAGCGCTCCTCGAGGGTGATGCCGGTCTCGAGCGGGTCGACGTCGCGCTGGTGGTCGCGGAGCGACGGGGCGCGCTGTACCCGGCATTACCGTGCGTCCAGGGCATCGACGGAGGACGCCAGTGCGACTGTCCTCACGGCCGATCAGGCCCGAAGCGGCGTACCGATTCGTGGCTCAGTACTACGAACGCGAGCCGATCGTGCCGTTCATGTTGATGCTCGTGACCATGGAGCCGTAGGCCGATCAATACCGAACGAACGACCCGGCGTCATGGGCGGACTGGATGAAGTGCGTGGAGCAGACGCTCGCGAAGGAACCACTGCCGGCTCTCTCGACGCCACCCGACGAAGGCACGTGAAGTGCCGGTTCCGCGCACGTCGTTCACGAGGAGGCGAGGCGTGCTCGCAGCGTCTCGACGCCATCGCCGCTGAGATCGGCGAGTACCGCCGGACGTCCGGCGATGGCCATGGCGATCGCTTCGCCCGCGCCGTGAATCTCGAGACCGTCGCCGCGAGACCACGAGACGTCCGTCGCGAGGAATCGCAACCCGCGAGTGCGGCCACGCGGGGACGCAAACGGGTCGGGATGGTCGAGCACGTTGAGCAGTCTCTCGGGCGGGACGGCCCGCGGTCGGTTCAGCGGACGCCGGATGTCTTGATGGTGAATGAGAGCGTCTGCGAGCGCCAGGGACGGGGCGAACCTCGCGAAGGTCCCGCCGCCGATTGAACGCTCCAAGGCATCGACAAGCGACGCAGGATCGGTGCCGTTCGACCGTCCGACAGCCCGAGCGTTCATGCGGCGTGCCGAGAAACCTGCTTTCGCCGCTTCGAGCAGGTACCGCGGAAGCGGCGACGTGTCGTAGAGGAGATGCGCAACGACGTCTCGAACCCGCCAACCCTCACAGAGGGACGGTGCTTCCCAATCCTCGGTGCTGAGAGTGCGCAAGAAGGCGACGAGGTCAGTGCGCTCATCAGCGAGCAATGATCGGACGCCCACACGCAGAGTGTAGGGATGCGAAACGCGTCGAGGGGGAAGTTCCGATAACGGATATCGAACTGCGGCCGATCAGTACTCGCCGAGATGACGCCTGATCGGGCAATCTGGCGCGTCAGATCGGCTCACGTGAGGCCGTACCGAGAACGCCCGATGCGCCGATCTGTCGCGGCCAGTGTGCCGTCATTCACGCAGTCGCGGATGCGCGTTCTGACGCGTCTCGTAACGGCACTTTGGTGGCAGTGCCCACGGCGTTGTGTCCGCGCGTTCTGGGACACCCAGTAGCCGCCGGCGTGTAAGCAGATCCGTCGTTCCAGTCGGCTGAGCGGACCGTTAGGACGGGTCGGCGGACATGCGTGATAGCCGCACGCATCTAAGAACTGGCTGACAAGGAGTTGAGCACCGCGACCTGTGGGAACGTCGCCGGCGCGCCGTAGCCGTGCTCAGCCAGCCACCGGATCTCCATCAAACTTCGCAACGACCAGTACGCGCGAATCACCTCGATCTCGATGTCGCCGCCATAGCCCGCGACGACATCGTCGAGGTGCTCCTCGTGTGCCAGCGTCAGAGTGGCGAGGTCATACATCGCATCGCCGTGGCCGCCCTCGGACCAGTCCACGACGCCGCTCACCTCGTCACCGTCGATCAACACATGAACGATCTGCAGGTCGCCGTGGATGAACACCGGTGTCCATGGCCGCAGCGCCGCCTCCGCGACCTGACGATTGCGCCTGACAACGTCGGCGGACACGACATCGTTGGCGACGAGCCACTCACACTCCGAGT
>JAUZEM010000367.1 GCA_030839005.1 Actinomycetota bacterium
CGGTGGCGTACTTCCGGGTCAAGGACCCGGTCGCGTCGGTGCTCAAGATCCAGAACTGGTACAACGCGGCCCAACTGGTGGCGCAGACATCGCTACGGTCGATCATCGGCCGCCCCGAGCTCGACCAGCTGCTCGGCGAGCGCGATCGGATCAACCTGGAGTTGAAGGTCGCACTGGATCAGCAGACCGAATCGTGGGGTGTGGAGGTGGATCTGGTCGAGATCCGTGACGTTGGGCTCCCCGAGCAGATGCAGCGGGCCATGGCGCGCCAGGCCGAGGCGGAGCGGGAGCGGCGGGCAAAGATCATCGCGGCCGACGGCGAGATGCAGGCCTCGCAGAAGCTCGGCGAGGCCGCGACGACGATGGCCGCCAGCCCCGGCGCGATGCAGCTGCGCACCCTGCAGACGATGGCCGAGATCTCGGCCGAGCGGAACTCGACGATCATCTTCCCGATACCCGTCGAGCTGCTCGACGTGTTCCGCGCGATCTCCGGGGTGACGCCTCCGCCGCGGCCGGCCCCGCCGGTTGTCCCGCCGGCCTCGGGCTGAACCCCGAACGCGCGTTCGCTGCCACGCGGAGCGGCCGAGCGTATACATTCGCCACATTGGCCTCAGGAGTTTCGTGAGCATCATTGACGATGTCGTCGGCCGGGAGATCCTCGATTCCCGCGGCAACCCGACCGTTGAGGTCGAGGTCGAGCTGGTCTCCGGTGCCCGGGGCCGAGCCGCGGTGCCGAGCGGTGCGAGCACCGGTGCCCACGAGGCCGTCGAGCTTCGCGACGGGGGCGAGCGCTTCGGGGGCAAGGGGGTCCTCGAGGCCGTCGGGCACGTGAACGGCGAGATCCGCAACACCGTCATCGGCCTCGACGCGGCCGACCAGCGCGGGCTCGATGCCGGGCTCGTCGCGCTCGACGGGACCGACAACTCGAGTCGCCTGGGGGCGAATGCGATCCTCGGCGTGTCGCTCGCCGCGGCCAAGGCGGTCGCCGAGGAGTGCGGCATGCCGCTGTACCGCTACGTCGGCGGCGCCAATGCCCACGTGCTCCCGGTGCCTCAGATGAACGTGTTGAACGGTGGTGCCCACGCCGACAGCAACGTCGACATCCAGGAGTTCATGCTCCTTCCCGTCGGCGCGGTGAGCTTTTCCGAGGCGTTGCGATGGGGAGTCGAGACGTATCACGCGCTGCGCGAACTGCTGCGGGAGCGCGGTCTCGCGACCGGCCTCGGTGACGAGGGTGGGTTCGCGCCCGACCTGCCGTCGAACGAGGAGGCCTTGAAGCTCTTGGTCGCCGCGATCGAGCGCGCCGGCTACCAGCCGGGCACCGAGATCGCGCTGGGCCTCGACGTCGCGGCGTCGGAGCTCTTCGACGCCGGCAGCTACGTGTTGGCGGGCGAAAAACGCAGGTTCACGAGCACCGAGTTCGGCGACTACCTCGCCGAGTTGTGCGGGCGTCATCCCATCGTCTCGATCGAGGACGGCATGGCCGAGGACGATTGGGAAGGATGGGCCACGCTCACCCGGCGACTCGCGGGTGAGGTGCAACTGGTGGGCGACGACGTCTTCGTCACCAATTCGGAACGGCTCCGGCGCGGCATCGACGCGGGGGTCGCGAACTCGATCCTCATCAAGGTCAACCAGATCGCCTCGCTCACCGCGACGCTCGACACGATGCATCTCGCCGCGCGCGGTGGCTACACGTGCGTGATGTCGCACCGCAGCGGTGAAACCGAGGATTCGACGATCGCCGACCTCGCGGTCGCGACGAACTGCGGCCAGATCAAGGCCGGCGCGCCGGCGCGCAGCGACCGCGTCGCGAAGTACAACCAACTTCTGCGGATCGAGCAGGAGCTGGGCGAATCCGCCGAGTACCTCGGCCACCATGCGCTCGACCGGAAGGCGCGCGCATGACCCGCGGTGCGCGCGCCCGGCTCGCGCTCCTCGCGCTCGCGCTCGTCGCGATCTTGTTCGTCTTCGTGTTCCCGACGCGTTCGTATCTCGCGCAGCGCCGGCAGGTGTCGACCGCGCGCCATGACGTCGACGTGCTCCGCGACCAGAACGACAAGCTCCAGCGGCTGGCGAAGCTGTTGCAGACCCGCCCGGAGATCGAGCGGATGGCCCGCGACCAGTTCCACCGTGTGCTTCCCGGTGAGCAGGTGTACGAGGTCGTGCCGGGCGGGGCGACTCCTTCGGGGACGAGCACCACGACGCTTCCCTGACCGGCGTTCCCTCGCCGGCTTCGGTGGACCGTGCCGGATCCGCCTTCCGTAGACTTGCGTGGTGCCGACCGACTCGCCGACCGCAGGCTCGCCGGCGGCCGATTCGCCGGATGACTCGCCGAATGACCGGGACGTCGCGGCGCTCACGCAGCTGCTCGGCCGAGTACCGCGCGCCGGGTTCGAAGTCGTCGTGCGCAACGCGCAGGGCGACCCGGTCGTCATCCGAAACGCGCCGCTGCTCGACGACGGCACGCCGATGCCGACGCGCTACTGGCTCGTGGATCCGAAGCTCTCGTTGCAGGTGGCGCGACTCGAGTCGGCCGGGGGCGTGCGCGCCGCCGAAGCCGCGGTTGCTCCCGGCGCTCTCGGTTCCGCACACGAACGATACGCGCGCGAGCGCGACGCTGCGCTGGCCTCCGATCACGTCGGACCGCGTCCGAGTGGAGGTGTCGGCGGCACCGGGCGCGGCGTGAAGTGCCTCCATGCCCACTTCGCGTATCACCTTGCGGGAGGTGACGATCCCGTGGGCCGCTGGGTCGAGCAGAACCTGCCATGACGCGCGTCGCCGCCGTCGACATGGGAACGAACTCGACGCGACTGCTCGTCGCCGATCTCGAAGGACGGGGCCGCGACGCCAAGCTCGAGCCCGTTGATCGGCGGACCCGCATCACGCGTTTGGGCCAGGGCGTGGATCGCGATCGCGCGCTCCACCCCGACGCGATCGCGCGCACGCTCGCGGTGCTCCGGGAGTACCGCGGCGTCATCGACGATCTCGGCGTCGAGCGCGTCCGCGCGACGGCGACGAGCGCGTCGCGCGACGCCAGCAATCGTGACGATCTGTTCGACCCCGCCGAACGCGTGCTCGGCGCGCGGCCCGAGCTGCTCGCCGGAGACGCCGAGGCCCGCCTGGAATTCCTCGGGGCGACTGCGAGCCTGACCGAGCCCGGTCCCTACCTCGTGGTGGACGTGGGCGGTGGTTCGACCGAGCTCATCGTCGGTTCCGACGAGCCCGAGGGCCTGTGCTCGATCGATGTCGGCTGCGTGCGGCTGACCGAGCAGTTCCTCCACTCGGATCCGCCGACCGCCGAGGAGCTGAGCCAAGCCGTGTCCGTCGTGCGCGACCAACTCGCCGACGTCGGCCGAATGTTGCCGGCCGCGCGGCGGGCCGCGACGCTCGTCGGCACCGCCGGCACTGTGTGGACCCTGGCGGCGGTCGAGCTCGGCGTCGACGCGGCGCGAAGCGATCTGATCGACCACTTCCGCCTCACCCGGACCGCGGCGGAGGAGGTCTTCCGGACCCTCGCGACCGAGCCCGCCGAGCGGCGGCGGCACAATCCGGGGCTCGAGCCGGGGCGGGTCGACGTCATCGTCGGTGGTGCGGTCGTCGTCGTCGGCGTCATGCGCCTATGGGGCTTCGATTCGCTGCTCGTCTGCGAGGCCGACATCCTCGACGGCCTCGTCCGCGACTCGGCCTGATGCCTGGCCCAAAGGGGTCTTTACTTGCCTCCTGAGGTGCCGAAGTAACAGATGTGGATGTTGTGGTCTTCGGACAGGCGCTGGCGGAGCTGAGCTTCGACGACGTCCGCTCGGTCGCGTGCGATCTGCACGCGGCGTGCGCGTCGACGGCCGACGAGGTCGCGAACACCCGCGCCATGCTCACGATCGAGCAGACGCTCCGGCGCACCCGCCGGTTGCACGACGCGGCGTTGGCGTCCCTCGCCGCGGCGACGAAGGTGCAGGAGGTGGCCGTGATGGCGCACGTCGACCTGCCGGACGACGACGTCACGCGCGTGGCCCGGGCCGCGGCGCAGATCGCGCGTGGCATGGTTGTCGGCGATCATCCGGGCATCGATGACGCGCTGCACGTGCTCGGTAGAGGTTGGCACCGGCTGCCCTGCTTCGCCGCATTCCGCGCCGCGTAACTCGCGTCGCGCTCGGTAGTCTCCGATCGTGGTTCATTCCGATCGGTTGTTGCTCGGGCCGGGACCTTCGAATCCTTATCCCGAGGTCATGGAGGCGTTCCAGCGCCCGGTGCTCGGGCACCTCGATCCCGACTTCCTGAAGGTGCTCGACGAGATCGCCGATCGCCTGCGCCGGGTCTTTCGCACCGAGAACGCGTTGACGCTTCCGATCAGCGGAACCGGCTCGGCGGGAATGGAGGCGTGCTTCGTCAACCTGCTCGAACCCGGGGACACCGCGATCATCGGCGTGAACGGAGTGTTCGGCGAGCGCATGTGCGAGGTCGCGCGCAGGTGCGGCGCGGCGGTCGTCCGGGTCGAGGCGCCGTGGGGACGCGCGATCGACCCTCAACAGTTGCTCGACGCGCACCGCGAGCATGCCGACGCACGCGTGCTCGCAGTCGTGCACGCCGAGACGTCGACCGGCGTCGAGAACGAGATCGCGCCGCTCGCGGCGCTGCAGCAAACCGATACGTTGCTGTTGGTCGACACCGTCACGTCGCTCGGTGGCATTCCCGTCGACGTCGACGGGTGGGGGATCGACGCGGTTTACTCGGGCACCCAGAAGTGTCTCGGCGTGCCGCCCGGCTTGTCGCCGCTCAGCTTCTCGGCGCGCGCGGTCGAGCGCGTGCGGGGTCGGTCGCAACCTTCACAGTCGTGGTACCTCGACCTCGCTCTGCTCGCCGACTATGTGGGTACCGCCCGGCGGTACCACCACACCGCGCCGATCTCGATGTTGTACGCGTTGCACGCAGGCCTCGGCGTGGTGCTCGACGAAGGGCTCGATGCCGCCCACGACCGTCACCGCGACGCGGGCGCGCGGTTGCAGGACGCGCTCCCCGAGCTGGGGTTTCGGCCCTTCGCGCTCGACCGTCCGTTGCCGCAGCTCACGTCCGTGTGGCTGCCGGACGGTGTCGACGACGCCAAGATGAGAAGCGAGCTCCTGGTGCGGTTCGGCATCGAAGTCGGCGGGGGGCTTGGTGAGCTCGCGGGCAAGGGATGGCGCATCGGGCTCATGGGGCACTCTGCTCGTGAACGCTCGGTGCTCACGCTTCTCGGGGCGCTGGGTGTTCTCCTATAGGAACGTCTTGGGACGACGCGGCGCGGTCTGACGCAACGGGTATGAACAACTGCCCGCGATAGAACCGGAGCTCCTCGATCGACTCGCGGA
>JAUZEM010000295.1 GCA_030839005.1 Actinomycetota bacterium
GGGCGGCGGGCCGAAGATAGATGCGGTCGAAGTTGAAGTCCCGGAATGTGGCGAGCGCTCCCGCCGCAGGTTCTGTCATCCCGACCCGGCCAGTGCGGTCGATCGCGTCGAGCACCGCGTGCACGAACGCGCCCACCTGATGTGAACCCTTCCGCCCCACCACCGCGGCGACTTCTTCCGGCAGGTCCGCCGGGGTCAGGATGCCGGCCCGCACCGCGTCCTCGAAGTCGTGGCACACGTACGCGACGCGATCGGACCAGGCGACGACCTCGCCTTCGGGAGTGGAGGGCGCGGGCCGTCGCCAGGAATGGTTGCGCACTCCGTCGAGCGTCTCGGCGCACAGGTTCAAGGGAGCCAGGGTCACGTCGGCGCCATAGACGGCGTGGTCGTAGCCACCCGGGACGTAGGGCGAGAACGCTTCCTCCGACGAATGACCGGCGGGACCGTGGCCGCAGTCGTGCGCGAGCGCGATCGCTTCGGTCAGCGGCACGCACAGCCCGGTGACCCGGGCGATACCGGTGGCCACCTGCGCGACCTCGACCGCATGCGTGAGACGCGTGCGCAGGTGATCGTCTTCCGGCGCGATGAACACCTGGCACTTCCCCGCGAGCCGGCGCCAAGCGTGGGAATGCTTCACGCGATCGAGATCACGCTCGAAGCACAGTCGATAGGGATCGGGATCCTCGTCGCGCGCGCGTGTTCCCGCGCCGACCGGGCGCGTCGCGCCGGGCGCGAGCGTGGCGTCGAGCGCGGCTTCGCGGGCCTCGCGTCGTTGCACGCCGCGCCCGACGAATCCTTCCGCGCCGGGATGTGCGTGACGCACGAGCGCGTGGTCCAGCTCGTGGTCCAACGTGTGACCCAACTCGTGGTCGGGCGCGTGGTCGACCGGCATACGCGAAGCGTACCGACCGGGTGAGACACCGTGAGCGCCGCGTCAGGGGTTCGGGGGCTCGGACCAGCGCTCCATCCAGCGATCGACCCGGATGATCGGCTCGAACCCGACCTTCGCGTACAGGCCGTGCGCGTCGCGGGTCCCGAGGACCAGTCGCGGCAGATGATCGAACGCCTCGACGACGCACCGAATGAGGAACACACCGACCCCACCGCCCCGGTGGCCGTCGAGCACGAAGAGGTCGGCCACCCATCCGAACGAGACGTCGTCGGTCAACACGCGCGCGAAGCCGACCTGTTCGCCCGTCGGCTCGTGCACAACGCTGAAGCACGCCGACATCTCGTTCGCCCTCGCCTGCTGCTCGCGCGAGCGGCCGACCACCCAGTAGGACTCCTCCGAGAGGAACCGGTACACGACGTCGAGGTCGACGCGCGCGGGATCGGTGGTGACGACGTAGTCGCCGTCACTCCAGCGGTGGATCGAGCCGGACCGAGGGGATGGCATAGGTGACGGATGCTCGCGCGCACGGCGCGCTCTCACCAGCCGAATACATGAGCACATCTCCGACCGCGAGGCGCTTGCCGATCTTGTGCAACGTGGTCTCCGCAATGACATCGGCGGGGCCGGGCTTGCGCAGGAAGTCGATGTCGAGGTGCGACGTCACCGAGAGCGGCTCCCGGCCGATCATCGCGAGCAACGCCACCCACAGGCCGGTGTCGGCGAGCATCATCAACGACGGTCCGCTGATCGTCCCGCCCGGCCGCAACCGGAACTCGTTGAACACCATGCGCACCCGAGCGTGCATCGGCCGGACGTCTTCGATCACGAAGTACTCCATCGACCCGGGGAACACCTCGTCGAGAAACGCGGTGATCTCGGCGGCCGACAGCCGGGTCGCCGCCACCTCAGGCCGGCACTTCAGGCCGACGCGCCGGGGCCGCCGGCACCGACCGCGGCGTGGGCGGCCGCGAGGCGGGCGATCGGGACGCGGTACGGCGAGCACGACACGTAGTCGAGACCGACCTCGTGGCAGAACGCGACCGAGGCCGGATCACCGCCGTGCTCGCCGCAGATCCCGAGCTTGAGGTCGGCGCGGGTGGCGCGTCCGCGCTCACAACCCATGCGCACGAGCTGGCCCACACCCTCGACGTCGAGTGTCTCGAACGGGTTCGCGGACAGCAGCTTGTTCTCGAGATACTGGCTCATGAAGCGGCCCTCGACATCGTCGCGCGAGAACCCGAAGGTCATCTGCGTGAGGTCGTTGGTGCCGAACGAGAAGAACTCGGCGACTTCGGCGATCCCGTCGGCGACCAGGGCGGCACGAGGCGTCTCGATCATCGTTCCGACGAGATAGTCGACCTCGATGTTCGCGGCGCGCAACACCTTGCCGGCCTCTTCACGCGTCCACTGCTCGAGCAACCGGAGCTCGGGCTCGCTCACGATCAACGGGATCATGATCTCGACGATCGGGTTGCCGCCAGCACGCCGGCGCGTCACCACCGCCTGCATCAGCGCGCGTACCTGCATCCGGTACAGACCGGGTTTGATGATGCCGAGCCGGCAACCGCGCGTTCCGAGCATCGGGTTGGATTCCCGCCAGAGCTCCGCCGCATGCAACAGCTTGAGCTCCTTTTCGGTGATCTCGCCCTTCGCCTGCTTGACGATCAGCTCCTCGTGATCGGGAAGGAACTCGTGCAGCGGCGGGTCGAGCAGGCGCACCGTGACGGGCAGTCCGTCCATCGCCTCGAGGATGCCTTCGAAGTCGGCTTCTTGCTGGGCGCGCAGCTCCTCGAGCGCCGCGGCCTCGTCGTCGGGCGTGTCGGCGAGGATCATGCGCTGCACGATCGGAAGCCGGTCGCCGAGGAACATGTGCTCGGTGCGACACAAGCCGATCCCCTCCGCTCCGAATTCGCGCGCCTTGCGCGCGTCTTCGGGCAGGTCGGCATTCGTCCGGACCTTCAAGGTCCGCAACCCGTCGGCCCAGCCCAAGATGATGCCGAACGGTCCGCTCGGTTCGGGCGTGATGACCGGCACCTCGCCGACCACGATCTCACCGGTCGTTCCGTTGATCGAGATGACGTCACCCTCGCGGACGGTGGTGTCGCCGGCGGTGAAGGTGCGGCCCGCGAGATCGATCTTCACCGCTTCCGCGCCACAGATCGCCGGCTTGCCCATGCCGCGCGCGACGACGGCCGCGTGCGACACCAACCCGCCGCGCGAGGTCAGGATCCCTTCGGCCGCGATCATGCCGTGCAGGTCGTCGGGCGACGTCTCGGGGCGCACGAGGATGACGAGCTCCCCCGCCTCGTGGCGCGCCTCGGCTTCGTCGGCCGTGAAGTACACCTTCCCGACCGCGGCGCCCGGCGACGCGTTCAAGCCCTTGGCGAGGACGGTGAACTTCGCCTTAGGGTCGAACTGCGGGTGCAGCAATTGGTCGAGCTGTGCGGGCTGGATCCGCAGCACGGCCTCGGTTGTGTCGATGAGTCCCTCGTCGACCATCTCGACGGCCATGCGCAGCGCCGCCGCCGCCGTGCGCTTCCCGATGCGAGTCTGCAGCATGAACAGGCGACCCTGCTCGATCGTGAACTCGATGTCGCACATGTCGCGGTAGTGATCTTCGAGCAGCTTCATCAGCCCGAGGAGCTCCATGTGCGGCCCGGGGAACTCGTTGCTCATCGCCTCGAGCGGCTCGGTTATGCGAATGCCCGCGACGACGTCTTCGCCTTGCGCGTTCTTCAGGAAGTCGCCGTACGGCTTGTGCTCCCCCGTCGAAGGATTGCGCGTGAACGCGACACCGGTACCCGAGTCGTCACCCTTGTTGCCGAACACCATCGTCTGCACGTTGACCGCGGTGCCGAGGTCGTCGGGGATCCGTTCGAGACGGCGGTAGTCGCGCGCCCGCCGGCCGTTCCACGACTTGAACACCGCCTCGACGGCGTAGCGGAGCTGCTCCTGCGGATCGGTCGGGAAGTCGACGCCGGCTTCAGACTTCACGATGCCCTTGAACGTGTCGACCAGTCCGGCCATATCCTCGGCCCTCAATTCGGTGTCGACGCTCACACTCTTGCTCTCGACGAGATCGTGCAGCGCTTCCTCGAAGAGCTCGCCCGAGACGTCGAGGACGATCTTGCCGAACATCTGCACGAAACGACGGTAGGAGTCGTACGCGAAACGCTCGTTCTGCGTCTGCTTCGCCAGGCCCTTGACCGAGTTGTCGTTGAGACCGAGGTTCAGGACCGTGTCCATCATCCCCGGCATCGAGAACGGCGCGCCGGAACGAACGGATACGAGCAATGGGTCGTCGGCGTCGCCGAGCAACTTGCCCGTCTTCTGCTCGAGCTGCTGACGAGCGACGGCCACCTCGGCCATCAGCCCCGGGGGAAGCTCGTCGCCGAGCGCCATGTACGCCTTGCACGCGTCGGTGCTGATGGTGAAGCCGGGGGGAACGGGAAGGCCGAGATTCGTCATCTCGGCGAGGTTGGCGCCCTTGCCGCCGAGCAGGTACTTCTGATCGCGACCGCCCTCCTCGAACGCGTAGACGTACTTCTGCCGACCCGGCTCCGACATCACGAACCTTTCAATTTCCGGCGTCGCTGACGACGATCGTGTGGGCGAAGCGGTCGTGCACGCCTTGCATGTTCGGATTACGCATCCACATGGTGACGCCGAAGAGGACGATGACCGCCGCGATCTGTTGAAGCACGAAATACAGCACGAACGTCACGAGAACGATGAGCCCGAAGCGAACGACGGCACCGCGCAGACCGAGCGGCGAGCCGTCCTCGCGCAACGTCTTGAGATGCTGGATGCGCTTGCCGAGCGTCCGTCCGGTCAACGCGGTGGGGATCGCGAGATACAAGAACCCGAGGAAGAACGCGATCGCGATGCCGCCGATGAAGTAGGGATTGAGTTTCGCGGCGGCGTCGTCGCGTTGCTTGGTCAAGCGCGTGATTTCAGCCTTGGCGTCGTCCGAAATCTTCTGATCCGTCGCCTGCGCAGTGGTGTTGTTCGTCTTCTTGTCGGCGCTCACGCGCGTGTCGGCGTCGCTCTTGATCTTGTTCTGCTTGGTGATGTCAGCGTTCCGCTGATCGACTTCCTTGACGATCGCCGGCTTCTGCGACTTGGCCACGGCCTGGGCCGCGATCTGACTGCCGCTGACGAGCACGATCAGCACGAGCAGGTCGATCACCATCGCGATGATGCGTTGCTTCGGCGCGGGGAACTTCGTGCCCGCGGGCAGCGCGATCGTCGGCGTCTTCATCCGGGCCTGGCGGGCTTCGCGCGTGGACTGCTGGCGCGCCTGGCGGGAGTTGCGGGCGGTCGCGCGCAGGCCCTGCGGACCCGAGCCGTTCGAGCTCGTCGTCTCGTCCTCTTCATCCGCGCCGAGCGTGTCCGACTCGGCGGCCGCGGCCCGCTGCTGGTCGTAACGACCGCGTTGATAGGGGTCGGAGAGCACGTTCCACGCCTTGTTGAGCTTGGCCGCGTCGGCCTTACCCGAATCGCTGGCGGTGTCGAGCCCATCCTTGCGGACGCGGTAGGCGCCCCGGATGTCGTCGACCGACGCGCCGGCGTCGACACCCAGCAACGAGTAGTAGTCGTCCATCAGCAGGCCCCACCCAGACGATCGCGGAGCTCGCCGACGAGCCGGTCGAGCGGAATTCGCTCCTGTGCCATTGAATCCCGATCGCGCACCGTCACTGCACGGTCGTCGATCGTGTCGAAGTCGATCGTGACGCACAGCGGCGTGCCGATCTCGTCCTGTCGGCGGTAGCGGCGGCCGATCGCGCCCGCGAGGTCGACATCGATCATGAAATGGGGCCGCAACGCCTTCGCAACCTCGTCGGTCAACGGCAGGAGAGTGTCCTTCTTCGAGAGCGGCAGGACCGCCACGGTGATCGGGGCGAGCCGCGGATCGAGCCGCAGCACGGTGCGCCTCTCGACCTTGCCCTCGGCGGTCGGCGCCTCGTCCTCGTCATACGCGGCGAGCAGGAAGGCGAGCGTCGACCGGTCGGCACCGCCCGAGGGCTCGATCACGTAGGGCACG
>JAUZEM010000448.1 GCA_030839005.1 Actinomycetota bacterium
AACGGGTGCTGCAACATATTGCCGATGCCGACGAATGGGTTGGCGGCGATGAGGCTCATGCCAACGCCCGGCGCTCGCGGTGTGCACGGGTCATCAGGTACCGGATGGCGAGACTGAGGACGAAGACGGCCATCCCGAAGCTGGTGACGAAGAAGCCGACCGGATACACGGAGAAGTAGGCGACGGCCAACGCCAGCCACGTGATCAGGATCGCCAGCGCGATGGTCAAAGCGAAGCTGAATGCAGGCGTGGCGGTCAGCTGCTGCGCGCTGGCCGCAGGCATGACGAGTAGGGCAAAGACGAGCAGCGCCCCCGTTATCTGGCTGGCCTCGGCCGCGGCGCAGCCCAACAGGACGAGGAACACGACGGACAGGAGTCGGACGGGCAGGCCCCGGGCCTGAGCGACGTCGTTGTCGATTGTCGCGAAGAACAGCGGCCGGGCGATCGCGCCGAGCACCCCCAGAACGACGATCGCCACCGCGAACAAGGTGATGACCTGGCGGTCGGAGATACCGAGGAACGTACCGAACAGCAAGCCGGTGAGACTGTTGAGGAAGCCTCCGTACAAGCTGACGAACAACACCCCGCACGCCAACGCGAACGCTTGCACGGTGCCGACGACCGCAGATTCCTCGCTATGGCTCCGGCCCGAAGCGGGTCGGGGAACCAGGGCGATGACGAGCGCGGCGGCAACACAGCCGACGAAGTAGCCGGCCGTCGCGCTGACGCCGAGCCAGATCGCGCCCGCCGCGCCGGGGAACGACACGAGGGCGAGCGTGTGCCCGGCGAACGTCTGACGGCGGACGACCATGAACCAGCCCGCGGCGCCGGCGAGCACCGCGACGATGGTGCCGGCCCGGAAAGCGTTGACCATGAAATGAAACGCGAAGAGCTGGTCGAGGTCGTCGCGAAGGCTCCAGCTCAGACCGGTTCCGAGGACGCCGGGTGCGCTCATTGACGTGGCCGGCCCGTGTGGCGATCGGAGTGATGCGCGGGCGCTTCGGGTTGGCCGACCACGACCAGGCGTCCGTCGGAGGTGTGGAGTACCTCGATCGGCGTGTCATACAACGCCGTCAGGGTCTCCGACGTGATCACGCGCGCAACCGGGCCCGAGACCGCACCGCCTTGGCCCAGGTACACGACGCGATCCAGATACGGAAGGATCGGGTTCACGTCGTGCGCGACGATCATCACCGTGACGCCTTCCGCGCGACAGGCCTCTTCGACGAGCGCGGCGACGGCCGCTTGGTTCGGAAGATCGAGGCTGTCGAGGGGCTCGTCCAGCAACAGCAGCTGCGGGTGCCGCACGAGCGCTTGCGCGATGAGCAGGCGCTGCTGCTCTCCGCCCGAGACTTCACCGATTGGGCGGCGCGCGTAATCGGACGCTCCGACGAGCTCGATGACCTCGGCGATGCGCGCCTGCTCTCGACGTCGCGAGCCAAAGAAACGTGCCGCGCCCGGGAGAGGCGTGCCCCATCGGTCGCCGTCGGCGCCGAGACGCACAACGTCGATGCCGCGCACTCGAAGTCCGGGGTCAAAGCTGCGACGTTGCGGGAGGTAGCCGATCTCGTGGCCCGCGTCGCCCGGGGCACGACCGAGCACGGTCGCCGTACCCGATGACAGGGGGACCAGACCGAGCGCGGCCTTCACGAGTGTGGACTTCCCGACGCCGTTGGGGCCGAGGACGGCGACGAACTCGCCGGCCGCGACGGACAAGGTCACGTCCGACCAGATCGTCCGATGCCCGAGACGCACCGTCGCATCACGAAAGAACACGGCCGGACCGACGTCGACACCGTCGATCGTCATGAACCGGCGGCTCGGGCCAGCGCGGCCTCGATACCGAGAAGTTGCGTGGTCTGCCACTCCTGGTAGGTCGCGTTCGCCGGGACGAGCGTTTCCGTGATGGTTGCGTAGGGAATGTGCCGGCGTTTGACTTCGGTCAGTTGTGCCTGCACGTCGGGTGTGACGTTCTGACTGTTGTAGACGTAGATCTTGATCTCATGGCGCTTGATCTGGTCGTCGATCGTCTGCTTGTCGCCGGCCGAGACGTCACTTCCCTCGCTGATTGCCTTCAGGAACGAGGGTGGTGTGATCAGGTCGAGACCGAGCGCGGGTGCAAGCATCGCGAAGATCGATTCCGACGCCCCGACCTTCGTTCCGCCGAACTTGGCTCTTATCGCGGCGAGCGTCGTGCGGTATGTCGCCAGCGCGGTCGAATTGAACTGCATCTGTCGGGTTGCGAAGTAGGCGCGTTCGGCCGGATCGAGCTTCTGGAAGTCGCGCACCAACTGGCCGATGACGGTTTGTACATCGGTCGGGTTGTACCAACGGTGCGGGTTCGCGCCGTCCGCGAGACCGAGCACGTCGCCGACGCTCAGCAGTGTGGCGTTCCCCGAGTCGGCCGCGAGGAACTTCTTGACCCATGGGTCGTACCCGATGCCGTTTTCGACCACGAGTTGCGCAGACGCCAGCGAACGGGCGTCGGTCGCGGTTGGTTCGTAGTCATGGGGGTCGGTATCGGGATTCGTGATGATGCTCACCACGCGCACGTGGGTCCCACCGATCTGGCTTGCGATGCTCCCCCAGAAGTTCTCCGCCGCAACCACCTGGAGCACGCCACCCGTCGTCCGGAGGTCGGACGAGGTCGAGCTCGAAATGCCACATGCCGCGAGGACCACTGAACACAGAACCGTCAGCCTCGCTCTCGTCACGAGGGCCGACCCTAGATGAGAATGGTTCTCGTTTCAAGTAAGCCGCTCGCTGCTGAGGCAGGTGGCTACAGTCGGGGGTTGCGAGCAGACCGAACCCGTTGGTCGGCCGCGCTGAGAATCGAGTATTCGTGGCACAAGGCACCGTAAAGTTCTTCAACGCCGACAAAGGCTTCGGCTTCATCTCGCGTGAGCAAGGCGATGACGTGTTCGTTCATTTCTCTGCGATCCAGGGCGACGGCTACAAGAGCCTGGACGAGGGTCAGCGCGTCGAGTTCGAAGTCGGACGCGGCAAGAAGGGCGACGAGGCGCAGAACGTTCGGGTGATCTGAGATCCCTTGAGCGCGTCGCACCGATGTGTGCCTGCGGTGCCAACAGTGTCAGCAGGAGGTTCGCTGACAGTCATGCACCAGGTCGCTCGGTAGATCACATGAATGTCGTCGCAGGACCGGAATGTCGGCGGAAGACGGGATGACGGTGGTACCGGACCGTCTCGTCTTGCTCGGCGGGCTTGATCTCGAGGCGCGGCGCGAATTCATCGCGGCTGCAAGCGGCGTGATCGACAAGGCCGCGGGGAGCACGGTCGGGCCGGTAGGCATGGACTGTTCACGGGTCGACTCGCTCGACGACGGGACGCTGGGGATGCTCGTCCTGATCGCGCGCCAGGCGCAACGAAAAGGCGCGCGGGTCACCCTCGAGCGCGCATCGCAGCGACTGCGCGGCGAGTTGGATGATGCCGGCGTCAGTCACTTCTTCGACTGGCAGCGCTGAACCAAGCCGGTTCGCGCTGCGGTCACGGCTTGAAAGAGTGCTTGATGGGTAGCCTGTTTCCGGCGTGCCCATAGCGCCGGGAGGGACGTCGTGGACACGGTCGCGGTTGTGGCCCATTCGGGCAAAACGCTCGAGGGCGGCCTCGGTGCGCTGCGTGACGAACTGGCGTCCGCCGGCATCGCGGACCCGTTGTGGTTCGAGGTACCGAAGTCGAAGATGGCGCCGAAGCGTGTACGCAAGGCGCTCGACGCGGGAGCTGAGCTCATCTTCGTGTGGGGCGGCGACGGCATGGTGCAGCGCTGCATCGACACGGTGGTCGGCTCGGATACCGCGCTCGCCATCGTCCCCGCCGGGACCGCGAACCTCTTCGCGTCGAATATCGGGATACCGAAGGACATCAAGGCCGCGGTCGCGCTCGGCGTGAACGGTCCTCGCCGCAAGCTCGACGTCGGCCGCATCAACGGCGAACACTTCGCGGTGATGGCGGGCGCGGGACTCGACGCCCTGATGATCCGCGACGCCGACGGTGCACTGAAGAACCGGCTCGGTCGAGTGGCGTACGTCTTCACCGGCGCGAAGAACATTCGGGCCGCGCGGGTCGACACGCGTGTGCGAATCGACGGCGACAAGTGGTTCACCGGCAAGGCGAGCTGCGTGCTCGTGGCGAACGTGGGCAAGGTGATGGGTGACATCGCCGCGTTCCCCGATGCACAACCGGACGACGGACTGCTCGAGATCGGAGTTGTGACCGCCAAGGGTCTGTGGCAGTGGTCGAGGGCATTGGCGAGCACCGCCAGCGGGAAAGCCGAGTCCTCTCCGTTCGTGGAGACGGCCCGCGGGCGCAAGT
>JAUZEM010000451.1 GCA_030839005.1 Actinomycetota bacterium
CCGAACGCCGGGAGGCCTTCGTGCTCACGCAGATCGTCGGTTTGCCGTACGCAACTGCGGCCGAGGTGTGCCGCGTTCCGATCGGAACGATTCGATCGCGGGTCGCGCGCGCCCGCGAGGAGCGTCAGGCCTCGCGGCGCGAGGAGGACACCGGCTGAAGCTCGTAGGGACGGAGACGGCAGCGCAGCGACCGGAGGGGAGCGGAGCGTGGAGTCGACCCTTAGTCGCGCCGGGATACGCATAGGGTCCCGCCGGCGAACCGACGGGACCCCGGTCGAGGGCCGAGTGGGGGTCGGACCTCGACGATGCGTGCGCACCTTACAGAGCGCGGGCACGCGTTGCTCGTCGGCCGTTCCACCCCGCGGGTCCGGTCGTGCCTCCGGGATTGGCAAGAATGGCCGCGATGCGAATGACGTTCCTGGGCCACGTCGGTTTCTCCGTGGAAACCCGAGGTGGGTCGGTGCTGTGCGATCCGTGGTTCACACCGGCGTACTTCGGCTCGTGGTTCCCGTTCCCGCGCAACGACGGACTCGACCCGACAGGGTTCTCGTCACCCGACTACCTCTACATCTCCCATCTCCACCGCGACCACTTCGACCCGGAATGGCTCGCTCGCCACGTCGACAAGCGCGCCCGGGTGCTCTTGCCCGCGTTCGACGTTCCCTTCCTCGAGCGCGAGCTGCGGGCGATCGGCTTCGAGCACTTCGTGCGGACGCGTCACGGCGAGCCGGTCGACCTCGACGGGCTGACCGTGACGCTCCTCGCGTTCACGACGCCGGCCGACGGTCCCCTCGGCGACTCGCTCATCGTGATCGACGACGCGACCGCGCGCGTGCTCAACCAGAACGATGCCCGGCCGGGCGACCCCGACGTCGTGCGCGCGCTCGGTCCGTTCGACGCGCAGATCGTCCAGTTCTCGGGCGCGATCTGGTATCCGATCGCGTACGACTTCCCACCCGAGCTCAAGTCGCGTCTCGCACGCGAGAAGCGGGTCAACCAGATGGCGCGCGCCCGTCAGTACGTCGAGTGGGTCGATGCCGCGCACGTTTTTCCTTGCGCCGGACCGCCGGCCTTCCTCGACGACGATCTCGCGGCGATGAACGACGTTGATCGCGATCCCGCGAACATCTTCCCCGATCAGACGGTGTTCCTCGAACTACTGCGCGGTGCCGGGATCGATCGTGGCGAGCTCGTGGTACCGGGGTCGGTTGTCGATCTCGACGCCGGCGAGTGCAAGGTGACGCATCCGGGGGACGAGGAGCAGACCAGCCGTCCGTTCGTCGGTAAACGCACGTACCTCGAGGAGTACCGGCGCGACTGGTCCGCGTGGCTCGTCCGTGAGCGCGCGTCGTGGTCGCACGGCCGGCGTGATCTCGTCGCCGAGCTCGCCGAGTGGTTCGAGCCGCTCTTGCGCAGCGCACCGATCACGTCCGCAGGCGTCGCGGGCAACGTTGTGCTCGACGTCGGCGAGCCGGGCTTCGACGTGTGCATCGACTTCGTGGACTCCGAGGTGCGCGCGTGGAAAGGCGAGGCGGAGGAGTCGTACGTCTACAAGGCCGACGTCGACCGAAGGCTGATCGAAGCCCTGCTGGAACGCCACGTCGAGGACTGGGTGAACTCGTTGTTCCTGTCGTGCCGCTTCGTCGGCCACCGGCCCGATCCGTCGAACTTCAACGAGTTCGTCATGACCTTCTTCAAGGCGTTGTCACCCGAGCGGATCGCGTACGTCGAGCACCATTACCGGGAGCGACGCGAGCAGGCGAACGAGTTCTTCGAGCGCGACGGGTGGCGGATCGAGCGCTTCTGCCCGCACCGGCAAGCCGACCTGACCCGCTTCGGCGAGATCACCGACGGCGTGCTCACGTGCAGCCTTCACCACTGGCAGTTCGATCTCGCGACCGGCCGCTGCCTCACGAGCGACGACCGGCACCTTCGGTGCGAACGCGTGGAAGAATCGAAACGGTGAGCGCGTTCAACCACGTCGGCCAGTGCGTAACGGATCTCGCGCGGTCGAAGCGGTTCTACTGCGAGCTGCTCGGCTTCACCCTCGAGCGCGAGGTCAATCCACCCGATGAGAGCTCCGCGCAGCTCTTGTCGCTCACGCCGCCGCTCGCGATGACCGCCGCGTATCTGGTGCGCGACGGCCTGGTGCTCGAGCTGCTGCACTACGCGGCGGTCGGACAGACACAACCGTTCCGGGACCGGACGATGAACGAACCCGGGCTCACGCACCTCTCACTGTCAGTTGACGACATCGACGACGTGTGCGCGCGAATATCCGAGTACGGCGGGAAGGTCGTCGGGTCGTCGCACATCGGCGCGGCCGTCTTCGTGCGCGATCCGGACGGCCAGCTCCTCGAGCTCCTCCCGATGACCTACCGCCGGCATCTCGAGAGCCAGGGCTTCCACTAAGGACGAGCCGCTCCGGCGAAACGCTGCTCGCGTACGCGTCGAACGAGGTGCTGTGCGCCGACCGCGGCGAGCAGCGCGAGCAACGGCACGATGGGAGTTCGAAAGCGAGCGTCCGCTTCCGCGCCGGCCGAGGCCGCCATGACATAGACGACGATGCCTATGTCGAAGGCCCAGAACGCGCGCAGACGGGACCGCAGCGCCACGAAGACGCCGACGAGTGCGAGCGTCCATAGCAACAGGGTCCAGGAAAACAGTGCAATCGTGAGCGCCGGCGAAGAGGAAGCGTGCAAGAATCGGCGTACCGTGTCGGTACCCGGACCGAGAGTCTCCCGGCCCAGGCCCTTGAACGCGACCTGCGCGGTCTCGAGTGGATTTCGGGCAAGGATGTGTAACCCTCGCCGGTTCATCTCATCGAAGCTTTTGCCGCGCCCGAGCGGATGCGGCACGTCGCATCCCCACCATGTAGGACACGCCTTGGCGAGATTGTCCCAGCCGGTCGGGTTGCAACCCAACTGACGACGCGCCGCCGCCATGCCGTTGTTGGCCACCTTGGCCTGGACCGCCGCGGCGTCGTAACAGTAGATCGTGACCGCCCCCGCGCCCGCGATCTGCCAGGAGTTCACCGCGTAGTGGTTCCGCACTTGCCAGCCGCCGGCCACGATGACGATCGGCATCGCAAAGGCCAACAGCAGAGCGAGCAACCGCCGTCGTGGTCGGTCCCGGAACCGAAAGGCGAGGAAGACGAGCACGACGATCGGGAAGAAATACATCGTCGGTCGGACCATTATCGCCGCGGCGGTCACCGTCCCGAGTGCGGCGACGACGCGAGGGCGCACCCGATCCGTTCGGGGCGCGAAGACGACGAGGCCGACGGCGACGATGCCGACGAGCGTCAGCGTCGCGAGACTTTCGGTGAGGATTGTGCCCGAGGCCGAGAACTGCAATGGGTCGAGCGCGACGACAGCGCCCGCCACCATCGCTGCGGTGGGGCCGATCACTTTTCGTGCGACGATTACCGTGACGAGGACCGGAAGCACGCTCAATGCGGCTTGTATCGGGCTGATGGCCTGTTGGCTGCCGGTCACCCACAGGATCACCGCAAGCAGAGCTGGGTAGCCGGGCGTGCGAAGGAACATCGGCGTCGCGTCGTCCGGTGAGAGGCTGAAGTGTCGGGTTTGCACGAGAGCGCGCGCGGGGCCGAGATAGCCGGGCGAGTCGCCGTTCGTGACGGCCGAAGGATGTGCGTGTGTGATCCACGCGGCCCAACCGACGCGCGCGGCGAGGGCGACGAAGATGAGCGTCCACCACCAGGTGTATCGCCGCTCCGCGACGAGCAGGTGTTCGATTCGCGCACGCGTGTCCGAAACCGCCCGGCGAACCATCGCCGCGCAAGGTACCAGGTCGTCCCCGGAGCTATCGCTGTGAGATTTCGCAGGTGTATCGGCGCTCCTAACGCGACCCGACGCGCGCGATGTACGCGTCGCACAGCTCGACGAGGCGGTCGCGGCCGAAGCTGGGTTCATGACCGCCGTGCACCACCTCGACCGGCAGCGCCCGCAGGCGTTCCATGGTCGCGACGTAGGCGTCGACGTCGGAGTCGCGGCTGCCGTCGAGGAGCGGACCGTCGTATACCGCGTCGCCCGAGAAGAGCGTTCCCGACGCCGCGTCGTACAACCCGATCGAATCGGGTGAGTGACCGGGCAGGTGCATGACCTCGAACGCTCGGTCGCCGAGGTCGACGATGTCACCGTCGTCGAGGACGCGCGTCGGCGTGCAGCTCTGCACCTCGTACGCACTCGGGTCGAACGCGGGTTCCGGCCATGCGTCGAGGAGATCGGCCGGCACTTCGTAGCCGGCCGCGAGGTACATCTCGAGCGCGGCGGGTGGGAATGCGTCACGGCGCAGCGCGCCGCCGATCGCGCCGGGTGTCGCGAGGTACGGAACGCCGGCGTTGTGCGCCAGCCGCTCGGTGAACTCGTGCAGGGAACCGGTGTGATCGAAGTGGTAGTGGGTCGCGAGTGCAACCGTCGACTGCTCGAAGAGATCGCGCGCGGCCTCGCGCAGGCTCGCGACGCCGAGCCCCGTGTCGACGAGCAGCGCGCGATCGCGACCCCGCACGAACCAGATGTTGCAGCGCGCGAATCGGTCGACGAACGGTTCCCAGAGCCGCCAGATAACCTCGTCGACCCGCTCGCGCGCGAACCAGTCACCGGCTGCGACCTTCACCCTGTCCTCCAGCTCTCCTGCGCTACGCCAACCACCATCGTCGGTGATATCGACGGCCACGTCGAGGGCTGCCGGCGGCGAGAAACCCACCGGAGCAGCTGCGAGCGCCATGCCAGACTGCAACGTGCCCAATACGCTGCGGCCGGTCGTCGCGTCGTTCGTCGTGTTCGGCTTCTTCGCGGGCGCCTGGGCGGTCGCGACCGTCGACATCGAGCGCGCGTTCCACCTCACCGACACCGGGCTCGGTGCAGTGCTCGCGTCGGGAATCATCGCCGCGACCGCGGTCGCGGCGATCGGGGGTGCAATCACCGACCGCTGGGGTGCGGGCCGGTCACTGACGTGTGCGCTCGTGGTCTGGGGCGTCCTTCTCGGCCTGGAGGCGGCGGCACCCCGTCTGCCGTTGTTCGTGCTCGCGCTCGTAATGGCCATGGCCGCGGGCGGCCTCGTCGACGTGGTCATGAACATCGTCGCGGCTGACGCGCTCGCGCGCGACGCGGGCCGGCTCGTCCGCTTTCACGGCCTGTTCAACGGCGGATGTGTAGTTGGCGCGGCAGTGACCGGTCTGGTCCTGCGGTTGGGGGCTTCGTGGCGCGTGGTGTGGGTCGGCGTGGCGATCGTCGGCGTGCTCACAGGCGTTGTCACGCGCCGGGCGCGCCTTCCGGAGCCGGAGCGCTTCGATCATCCGTCGATGTGGCGCGCGCTGGCCGGTCTCCGCCACGAAGGCCTGGTCGTCCTCGCGCTCGTGTTCGCGGCCGCGGCGATGGTCGAAGGTGGCATCGCGACGTGGGGCATCCTGTACCTGCGCGGACACCTGGGCTTGGGTGTGCTCGCGGGTGTCAGCGCCTACGTCGCCGGCGAAGGACTGGCCACGATCGCTCGCCTCGGCGGCGGGCCGATGGTCGGCGCGTTGGGCACGCGGCGCGCGGTCGTCGTCGGGGGAACACTCGCGGCCGCGGGCATCTCGACCGAAGCGCTGTGTGGCGCGGCCGGCATCGCGGCCGCCGGGCTCGCGGCGGCCGCGGTCGGTATCTCGGTCGTGTGGCCACTGCTGCTCGCCGACGTCAACAACGAGGCCCGCCATCCCGCGCTCGCGATCGGCGGCGTCACCGCGTGCGGCTACCTCGGGATGGTCGCCGGCCCGCCGCTCGTGGGAACGCTCTCGGGCCTGTTCGGGCTCCGAACCGGCTTGCTGGTTCTGGCCGCGATAGCGCTCTGCGTCGCGCTCGTCCCCGCGCACGTCCGCACGCCCGTACGCGCCTGACCCGCGTGACGCGCGCACCGTGGGACTACGAGCTCGCGGCTACACATTGTTGTCTTCGGGCCGGACGTTGGTGAACGCGCGTCGGAGCAACGGGGTCCGCGCGTCGAGCGTCTCTGCGAGCGCTTCGCTCGTTTCCGGCGTCACTTCTGCAACGAGCGGAGCCGGCCCCGATTCGCCGGCGGACGCGGATGCGGATGCCGACTCGGGTTCGGGGTACGTCGCAGGTTCGGGACGCGGCTGTGGTGCGGGGTCGGCGAGCGCGCCGAGTCCGGGCAGCGGTACCGCGCTGTTCGCGGTGCGCCGGCGACGAGGGCGGGCGATCGACGTGCTACGGGCGCGGCGAACGGGCGGAGCCGGCGCGTTCGGGTCGCGGTCGGCGGTGGCGTGGTCGCCCATGAGATCGTTGTGCAGTTGCCAACCGCGCGGCAAGACCAGCCCGGCCGCGTGGCGTGCGCAGAGATCGCCTTCGGTGCGCGCCTCGTCGAGCGCAACGAGCCAAGCCTCTCGTCGGGTGGGCTGGAAGCGGAGGGTCGCCGCCGCCGGCGCGCCACAACCGGGTCGGGCGCAGAGCCGCCGGTGGCCGGGTCCGTAGCGCCGAGCCCAGTTCGGGCCGGAGATCATCCCTGGGGATTCACCTCCTTCGTGTGCACGTCCGCCGTCCGTAGGTGTCAACGGGGCGTCGGCTCAAACGGCGCCGGCATTCTGGAAGGCGCGGGCGAGCATCGGGCTGTGCGCGTCGAGCGTCGCCTCGAGCTGTTTGGCCGCCCGAGCGCGTGCTCCCCGACGGTCCTCGAGGTGCCAACCCTGGGGTGGGGTGAGGACGCGTACGTGCCGCTCGCACAGCTCGCCCGCTCGCGCCGCGCCGTCGGCGGGGGTGTCGAGCCAAACGGTGAGGTCGCGCGTATCAAAGGTGAAGGTCGCCGTGGCCGGGGAGTTGCATCCGGTTCTCGCGCAATGACGTCGCACGGCATGACGGTAGTGCGCGCTCGACACTGTTTCGTGCCAGGCTGACGCGATGCGCCGAGGCCTGCAATCCGGAGGCCTGCAATCCGGAGGTTCGCGCGATGACTGGGTCGTACGCGTTCCCGCGTCGTCGGCGAACCTGGGTTCGGCTTTCGATGCAGTCGCGCTGGCGCTCGACGTGCACCTCGAGGTGACGGCCGACGCCGGCGATCCCGCCCCCGAGACCCATCCCGCGGTACGCGCGTTTCGCGAAGGTGGGGGGGTCGGACCGATCGCGGTCCGGCTCCGGTTTCCCGGCGGTCGCGGGCTCGGTTTCTCCGGCGCGGCGCGCGTCGGTGGCCTCGTCGCCGCGTGTGCGCAGCAGGAGGGATCGTTGCGCGAGTCGCGCCCCGCGATCCTGCGCACCGCCGGAGCGCTCGAGGGCCATTTCGACAACGTGGCCGCGTCGCTCTTCGGGGGTGTCGTCGCCGTCGCCGGTGGGCGTGCCGTTCGGATCCCGCTGCCTCGGGATCTCGCGGTCGTGGTATGGATCCCCGATCGGCAGACGCCGACACCATCTGCGCGCCGCCTCCTCCCCGAGCAGGTCTCCTTCGAGGACGCAGCCTTCAACATCGGACGAACCGCCTTGCTGGTCGCGGCGCTGGCCGCGGGCGATGTCGGCGCGCTGCGGATCGCGACGGAGGATCGCCTGCACCAGGGCCGCCGGCTCGCTCGCGCACACGAAACCCGTCATGCGATCGAGGCCGCGCTCGCGGCCGGAGCGTTCGCGGCCTGGTTGTCGGGATCGGGCCCGTCCGCGGCCGCGCTCGTCGAGCCCGCGTGCGCGGCGGACGTCGCGGCCGCGCTACCCGGCGAGGGCCGGACGCGCGTGCTCGCGATCGCGGATGTCGGTGCAACCGTGACGACGAGGGACGCCTCGTGAGGATCGAGGGACTGATGATGATCGACGGCTCGTGCTGATCGATGGGAAGTGCGTCGTCGTGACCGGCGCGGCGAGTGGCATCGGCGCCGCGCTCGCGCGGCGGTTCGCCGCCGAAGGGGCGCGGGGTGTCGTCGTGGCGGACGTGCAGCCGGAGCCGCTCGGGGCGGTCGCGCGGGAGAGCGGCGACGGCCTGGCAGTGCGGTGCGACGTCACCGACGAGGCCCAGCTCCGCGCGCTCGTCGATCGGGCCGAGGATCGGTTCGGGCCGATCGACCTGTTCTGCTCCAACGCGGGCATCGTCGTTCCCGGCGGGGCCGACGCGAGCGACGACATCTGGCGCCGGAGCATAGATGTCAACGTGATGGCGCACGTGTACGCGGCGCGGATCATGGTGCCGCGCATGATCGAACGGGGTGGCGGCTATCTCATGCAGACCGCGTCGGCCGCGGGATTGCTCACCCAGATCGGCAGCGCCCCGTACGCGGTCACCAAGCACGCGGCCCTCGCCCTCGCGGAATGGCTCGCCATCACGTATGGCGACCAGGGCGTCAAGGTGTCGGTCCTCGCCCCTCAGGCCGTACGTACGGCGATGACGGCGGGCATCCCCGACGGAGGGGTCGCCGGCGTCGACGGCATGCTCGAGCCCGACACCGTTGCCGACGCGGTGGTGCGCGGGCTCGCGGCCGAGGTCTTCCTCATCCTCCCTCATCCCCAGGTGCTGGAGTACTTCCGGCGCAAGGCGTCCGATTACGACCGGTGGATCATGGGGATGAAGCGACTGCAAGCACGTTTCGGCGATTCGTTTTAGGTTCTGGTCATGACCGAACCCCTGGTGTTGGCGGACGATCCTCGGCCGCGCGTGCGCCGCCTCACCCTCAATCGTCCCGCCAAGCGCAACGCGCTGAGCAACTCGGTTCGACGCGTGTTGTTCGACGAGTTGCGGCGTGCCGATCAGGACAACGAAGTGCACGTCATCACGATCCGCGGCGCGGGACCGTCGTTCTGCGCGGGCTACGACCTCGCGCCGGAGCCCGACGATCCACTTCCGCGCCCGATCGCCGCCCGCGACGGCTTCTGGAGCCGGCACCTCGTAGAGGGCTGGTTCGAGATGATGGACATGGCGACGCCGATCATCGCTCAGGTGCACGGGTACTGCCTGGCCGGCGGCTCCGAGCTCGCGGCCGCCTGCGATCTCGTGTACGTCGCCGAGGACGCGACGATCGGCTATCCGCCGGTCCGCACGATGTCGTCACCCGACTTCGTGTGGCAACCGTGGCTGCTCGGATGGCGGCGCTCGATGGAAGCCCTGCTCACCGGCGATTCGCTCTCGGGCGTCGACGCGGTCGGTGCCGGCTACGCGAACCGGGCGTTCCCCGCCGACCAGCTCGAGGAGGAGGTGTTGCGCGTGGCCGAACGCGTCGCACAGATCCCGGGCGACCTGCTCGCGCTCAACAAGCGCACCGTGCACCGTGCGCTCGAGGCCATGGGCATGCGTGCGGGCGTGCGCGCCGGCACCGAGCTGCAGGCGTTGGGTCTCCACCAACGATCGTCGCAGGAGTACATGCCCAAGCTGCGCTCCCTGGGCGTGAAAGGCGCGGTCGAGGATCGCGACTCGCCGTTCGGAGACGGTCGATCCGTCTCTCGGCCGGCGCGGCCGACGCCGGAAGCCACCTGATGTCGGGCGACGCGTCGATCGGCGAGCGGATCGACGCCGCGGTCGCCGCAGTCGACGACGTGCTCGACGCG
>JAUZEM010000453.1 GCA_030839005.1 Actinomycetota bacterium
CGCGCGCAGCCGTCAGGACTTCGACTTCTCCTTGCGCCCGGTGACGACCTTGTCGACGAGGTGGGCCGGCACCGGGTCGTAGTGCGAATGCTCGATCGAGAACCGGCCGCGGCCGCCGGTCATCGAGCGCAGGTCGATCGCATATCGCAGCACCTCGGAGGTCGGCACGTGCGCGGTGATCTCGACCTCGCCGCCGCCGAGTGACGCCGAACCCTGGATCCGGCCGCGTTTGCCGTTCAGGTCGCCCATGATGTCGCCCTGGCTCACCTCGGGCACGACGACGACCAGCTCGCTCACCGGCTCGAGCAGGACCGGGCCGGCCTTCGCGAGCGCGTCGCGCAATCCCATCGCGGCCGCGGTCTTGAACGCCATCTCGGAGCTGTCGACCGGGTGGTGCTTTCCCTCGAAGCAGGTCACCTTCACGTCGACGACCGGGAAGCCGAGCGCACCTCCGTGCTCCTCGGTGTCGATCACCCCCTTCTCCACGGCGGGGATGAAGTTCCTCGGGATCGCGCCGCCGACGATCGCGTCGACGAACTCGTTGCCCGCGCTGCGCGCCCTCGGCTCGACCCGCAACCATGCGACCGCGAATTGGCCGTGCCCGCCGCTCTGCTTCTTGAGCCGGCCCTCGGCCTCGGCGGTGCCGCTGACCGTCTCACGGTACGCGACGTGCACTTCGTCGGTCTCGACCTCGACGCCGAACTTGCGCGCGAGCTTCTCGGTTGCGATCGACAGGTGCGTCTCCCCCATGCCGCGTAGCACGGTCTGATGCGTCTCGGCGTTGCGTTCGATGCGCAGCACGGGGTCTTCTTCCTGGAGTCGGTGCAACGCGTTGGCGAGCTTGTCCTCGTCGCCTTTGCTCTTGGCGCGGATCGCGACCGAGAGCAGAGGTTCGGGCGCGGGTAGCAGGTCGACGACCGCCATCTCCGAACCTTTCGCGGCGAGCACGTCGCCGGTCGCGGTGTGGCTGAGTTTGGCAACGGCCGCGATGTCGCCCGCGGACACCGCGTCGACGGTGTCCTGCTCCTTGCCGCGCATGGAGAAGAGCTGGTGCATGCGCTCGTCGGCCTTCGAGCGTGCGTTCGTGAGAACGTCGTCGTGCTTCACCGTGCCCTGGAGCACCTTGAACAGGTTCACGTGACCGACGTACGGGTCGACGATCGTCTTGAAGACCAGAGCGCCGGGTTGACCGCCGTCGAGCGCGGGTGCGGGTGCTTCCTCGACCAGGAACTTCGCGAGCCGGTCGATGCCCACGAGCTTCGTCGCGCTTCCGCACAGCACCGGGAACACCGTCGCCGACGCCACTCCTGCGGCGAGCGCGCGGGCGAGCTCCGACGTCTCGATGTGCTCGTCGCCGAGGTAGCGCTCCATGAGGTCGTCGTCACCGACGACGATGCCCTCGACGAGCGCGTCGTGGACCGCGTGCTCCTCGGCCTGCATGTCGTCGGGCACCGCGCCCTCGATGCCCTTCGGCGCGCCGCCCGCGTAGTTGACGGCGACGTCGTTCAGGAGATCGATCACGCCCGCCAAGCTCGCTTCCTCGCCGATCGGCAGCTGCAACGGGGCGACGCCCGCGCCGAACTTCGCCTTCAGCTGGTCGAGCGTGCGCGAGAACGATGCGCGCTCGCGGTCGAGCTTGTTCACGAAGATCGCGCGCGGCAGGCCGCGCTGCTCGGCGAGCTTCCACGCGATCTCGGTCTGGACCTCGATGCCCTCGACGGCCGACACGACGAACAGGGCGAGGTCGGCGGCCTGGATCGCGGCGGCGACGTCGCCGACGAAGTCGGCGTAACCCGGTGCATCAAGCACGTTCACCTTGTGGTCTTCGAGCTCGAAGGGCGCGAGCGCGAGCGACACCGAGATGGTGCGGCGCTGTTCCTCGGGGTCGAAGTCGCACACGGTCGAACCGTCCTCGACCCGGCCCAGGCGCATGATCGCCCCGGCGTTGAAGAGGAGGGCCTCGGCCAGCGAGGTCTTGCCCGCGCCGCCGTGCCCGACGAGTGCGACGTTGCGGATCTTCGCGGTCGGAAACGTCTTCACCGATGACTCCCCGGGCTCGGGCTCTGTTGTGGGACGATTCTACGAACGCGGATCCGGAGACCACCAGGAGCAGACCCGGGAGCAGGCGTACCGTTTGGTACCGTGGTGGGACTGCTCGCGAACGCGAGCACGTGGGTCCGGCAGCAGCATCAATTCGCCGCATCGATACACCGCATCGATACATAGGCACCACTGAGGAGCACGCATGCTCGACCGGCGCTGGCGCAAAGGCGTCGAGCAGGGCCTCGGCCCCATCGGCGACCGGCTACGCCGCCTCGGCATCACCGCCGACGCGCTGACGGTCTTCGGTCTCGCATGCTCCCTCGCGACCGCGGTGCTGATCGCGTCGGGCCACTTCGTGTGGGCGCTCGTCGGGCTGATCGTGGCGGGCGTGAGCGATCTGCTCGACGGCACGATCGCTCGCGGCAGCGGCCAAGCGAGTCCCCGGGGCGCGTTCTTCGACTCGGTCACAGACCGAGCGTCGGACGCGTTGCTGTTCGGTGGCGTTGCCTGGCATCTCGCGGCGCGCTCGTCGTATCTCCCGATCCTCGCGTTCGCGGTCGCGGCGTGCTCGATGCTGATCTCCTACGAACGAGCCCGGGCGGAGTCGCTCGGGCTCGACGCGCGCGGCGGCTTGATGGAGCGCGCCGAGCGCTTCGTGCTGCTCGGTATCGCGTTGGCCTTCCCGGTCCTCGTCCCGATGCTGTGGCTCATGCTCGCCCTGACGGGTTTCACCGCGATCCAGCGGTTCGTGCACGTCTACCGCCTCGCGGCGCGCCCGCCGCAACCGGCCCCGAATCGTGCCCGTGGCGTCGAGCGGCCGCCGACGCCGCTGCGCTCGTGGTGGATGGCCCGCCGAGTCGAAGGCCGGCGCCCGCGGTCACGTCCCCGCTCCGAACGGCGCGGCGCTCGCCCGTAGCGCGTTTCGTGCCGGGAGTACGAGGGCGGTTGACGAC
>JAUZEM010000475.1 GCA_030839005.1 Actinomycetota bacterium
GACTCCACGCTCCGCTCCCCTCCGGTCGCTGCGCTGTCGTCTCCCTCGCACAGGTCGGGCTGCTCTCTCACGATGCGAGCGAACAGCGGCTGGAACTGGAACCAGCCAACCGTCTCGGTGCCGACCTGGGCATGAGTCGTTCGGGCGTGCTCCGCGGCGATAGGGATGACGGTGCCGGCTGCCTTGGCGAGAAGCTGCGCCTGGCACGACCTTTCCATTGTGACGAACCACCAGATCGCCGACTCGACGGTCTGGCCGACCGTGAGGAGGCCGTGGTTGGCGAGGATCACCGCCTTGGTGTCGCCGACGGCGTGGGCGATGCGCTTGCCTTCGTCCGGGTCGAGCACGACGCCCGTGAAGTCGTCGAAGCGGGCATGGTCCTCGTAGAACGCGCAGGCGTCCTGCGTGATCGGCTCCAGCATCTGCCCGAGCGCGGAGAGGGCCTTGCCGTGCAACGAGTGAGAGTGCGCAGCGCCGACGGCGTCGAGTCTCGCGGCGTGGACCTGCGAGTGGATCGCGAAAGCGGCCGCGTTCACAGGCATGCTCCCCTCGACGACCGTGCCGTCGTGGGCGACCAGCAGTAGGTCGCGGGCGCGGATGTGCGCGAACGGCATGCCGAATGGGTTGACCCAAAAGTGGTCGGTCAGCTCGGGGTCGCGTGCGGTGATGTGGCCGGCCACGCCCTCCTCGAAGCCAAACTTGCTGAATAGCCGGAAGCCCGCGGCGAGCACACGCTTGCGGTGGGCGCGCTCCTCGGCGATCGGTCGACTCTCCGGCATGCTCACGTCGCGCAAGATCGGCTCGTATGACATCGTCGCTCCCGAGGGTCGTCAGTTCCGTTGCGGGGCGGTCCGGTCTCGTCAGGCTACTGCGACTGTGCAAACGGTCCGCAAGGTGCGTTAGCGAGCGAGCCCGACGGTGTCCGGCGCGCGCGGCCGGCCCCCCTGATGCGCGCCCTCGGCCGCGTCGATCTCGTCCGCGCTCTTGGCCGGATGCAGCATCGCCGTCAGCGCCACCGCGATGATCGCCCCCAGGACCGGGCCGGCGGCGTACACCCACGCGTTCGTCCAATAGCCGGCGACGAGCGCGGGCCCGAACGAACGCGCCGGGTTCAAGGATGCTCCGGAGAGCGGCCCTCCGAGCAGTCCGCACAACACGATCGTGCCCCCGACCGCAAGCGCGGCATTCGGTCCGACGACGCGCGCGCGGGTCGCGGTGTTCAGGATCACCGTGATCAGCAGCAGGGCCAGTACCCCCTCGATCGACAGCGCCGTCGCAGACGACACGTGCGCTCGAGTCGCGCCGAGATCGGCCACGTTCCCGAATATCACGAGCAGCAAGACGGCCGCGCCCGACGCGCCCGTCAACTGCGCCGCCCAATAGGCCGGAACGACCACCCAACGGAAGACGCCACGAGCCGCGAAGGCGAGGGTGACGGCGGGGTTGAGGTGAGCGCCGGAGACGTCACCCAGGGAGTAAATGAGCGCCATCACGACGACGCCCGGCGCGGCCGCCTTCGCTCCGCTCCCGAGCTGACCTTTGGTCACGACCTCGATGACTTCCCCGCCCGCGGCGACGAAGGTCAAGAACAACGTCCCCACGGCCTCGGCCAGCAATCGCCGCGGCAAGCTCGCCTCTCGGTCCTCGTCCTTGGCGCGGACGCGTCCGTCGGACGGGCCGGGCGCCCTGCCGAGTGTCATCTCAACGCGCGCTCGAGCTGTGACTTCGTCATGTGGGAGCGTCCGGCGATGTTCCTCTGCTTCGCCTCTTCGTACAGCTGATCGCGGGTTCGGCCGCTGCCACCGTGCGTCCGGCGGTAGCCGGCGCGCCGTTGCGAAGAGATATCAGTCTTCGACAGGCGCGAGGCGTTCTTGGCTTCGCCGGAACGCGCCCGCTCTTTGTTTACCGTGCGGGCCGCGATTTCCTCGGCGCGGTCCTCGGGCACCCCTCGCTCGCGCTCCGCGTCGAGAATGTGCTCGTACTGGCGCTCCCGCTTCGGTGAAGACCCTCGAGGCATGACGCCCTCCTCGTCGTCGGCGGTATCACCTCCAAATACCCGATGACCTCCTCCGGCGAAACCGCGCGGTCAGGCGACGGACGACGAAACCGCGGGGGCTCGCAAAGATCACCCTGAAGAGGTGAGGGCCCCGTCGAGGCCGACCATGAACCAGACGCTTTTGCCGGCACGATCCGGGTGCTCCGTTACGCCCCACGTGTCCGACAGACGATCGATGATGCGGAGCCCTCGTCCGCTGAGTTCGGTCGGGTCGGGACGTCTCGTCGCGACTCGCCCCGACCCGCTGTCGGCGATTTCCACCCGGACGTGTCGCATCGTCTGCTCGATCGTCATGGTGAAGTCCGTGTTGGCGTGGCGCACGCAGTTCGTCGCAAGCTCGGAGACCATTAGGGACACCGTGTCCAGGACGTCGCGCGGCAGGCCGGCGAGTGCGTCTCGGACATAACGCCGTGCCGCTGCGGGAGCGCTGGGAGTATTCCGAATGAAGGTGCGGTCACTGCGACGCAATACCTGGAAGGTTTCCCGGACATGCGCCGGGGCAATCGACGAACGGACTCACATCGGACGCGGTGCCCGGTCAGACTTGCTTGGCTTCAACTTCGCTCGATCGGAAGCTCGATCGGAAGTATGTCGGTGAGCCCGGTGCAACCGATGATTCGCTGCACGATGTCCGAGGGATTGCGGATCTCGATCCTGCCGACGCGCCCGGCGACCTTGAGCAACATTGCGATACCCGAACTGTCCATGAACTCGAGCGCGCCGAGATCGACGACGAGATGATGGGTTTCATCGCCGATGAGTTGATCGAGCGTCACACCGAGCGACTCGGCGTTGGATATGTCGATCTCCCCCAGGAGCTTGACGACCGGCACGCCCGACGGATCGTCCGTCCGCTCGACCACACCCCGAGCGCCACCGTCACCCTCTACGTGAGCCATTTGACCGCCAAGATCGCGGTGTCGTCGTCGCACCCGTCGGGCGTCAGCGCGCGCAGCATGCCGTCGAGCAGCTGGTCGAGCGAGTCGTAGCCGATCGCCGCACCGCGAAGGCGCGCCAAGCCCACGTCGGGGGTCTCGCCTCGCCGCTCGAACAGCCCGTCGGTGTATGCCAGCAGTGTCCCGTTCGCCGGCACCTTCACGCTGACCTCCGCGTACGAGGTGGCGGCTTTCACTCCGACCGGAGGTCCCACCTTCGTCGAGACGAACTCGGCAGTCGCTCCGTCGATCAGCAACGGGTTGGGATGTCCGGCGTTCGCGAAGATCACACTGTGTCCGGCAACGTCGACCAGTCCGCACAACACCGTCGCAAAGTGGCCGTCCCGGACGACGTTGATCAAATTCGTGAGCTTGAAGAGCACGGTTACCGGCGGATCTCCTTGAGCCACGTACGCACGGATCGCGTAGCGCAACGACGCCATGGCGGTCGCGGCCCGTAGGCCCCGACCCGAGACGTCGCCGACGACGATGATGACCTTGCCGTCGGCGACCCCGATCACGTCGTACCAGTCGCCGCCGATGTCGACGCCGTCCACGCCCGGCACGTATCGAACCGCGAGGTCCAGTCCTGGGAACTCGGGCCGCTCTTCGGGAAGGAGGCTGTGCTGCAGCGTCTGCGCGACACTCCGCTGTTCGCTGAACAGCCGGGCGTTTTGCCGCGCGAGTTCCTCGGCGTGCGCTCGGCGACGAACGAGCCGCTCCGTCATCAGGGCTGCGGCCAACGCGATCGCAGTTCCGACCCCGCCGATGAGCCACGGCAGACGCAGCATGAGATCGCCGCCGAGCTCCCGGCGCGGCGTCATCACGAGAAGCAGTGTCGTGTCACCGAACGGGACTCCGTCTTCGGCGGTTCGGCCGGTCAATTGCGGTTTGGCCGCGCTCGCGGCCAGCAGATGATCGACGTTCGCGGTCGAGCCCAGATAGATCGCGTAATCGAGATCGGCGAAGGCCGAGTTGGAGTCGACTGCGGCCCGGCGGTTTTCCGGCAGTGCAGCCTCGGCATACACCACGAACCTCGCGGTTGGCCCGGCGGCGAACGCATATCCGAGACGACGGGGCGATTGTCCGAGAAGGTCCAGCACCGACACAACCTTCTTGCCGGTCGTCTGTGCGAGGAATTTTGCTCTCTCCGCTTCTGGTCGACCGGCCAGCTCCGGCGCGGACCCGACCACGACCAGAGGCCGTGGATCGCGGGCATGCGCGGGCCAAATCGAGGCCGAGACGAACGGAGCGCCGGCGGCGAGCGGGGTCATCAAGTTCCTGAACGCGCGGCTGTCGGAGTTCGTGGCCTCGGCGAGAACCGCGCCCGACGAGAGCGGGGTCTGGACGTTCGGGATCGCGGCGCTGAGCACGGCGGCGGCCGCGCTGACCTGCTGGCGAAGCAACCGCTTCTCGTTGCTGTCGTGCAGGCTCCGCGCCATCAGCGAAAGGGACAGCGTCACTGCGAGAGCCACGGCGAGCACGAAGATCGAAGCCCGGCTCAGCACGTTTCGTTGCCCCGCGACCACTCGACGTGAGCCACCGGGCGAACCCGAGGAGCAGCGACCATTTTGGCCTCGCCCCCCCGGACGCGGCCGGGCCCCACATCGGTTTCGACCACGGCTCCGTTCCCCTCGTCGGTCGCCACGTCCGACGTGAGATTACCGGGCCCATGTCCGAAACGCGCCACGTCTCACCCGTTCGAGTGATTCACACGGCCGCTGACCATCCACCGTCGCGTCGTTTTCACGGGGTCGGATGCCCGAGATCGACGTTTTGTCGACGACCGCCGGCGGGTACGGCGAACCTGCGTGATGCGTCCGAGGAGTTCTTGTGCGCAATTCGGCATGGACTTCGACTACGACGTCGGCAGCACGATCGTCTCGGTCCACGGCGAGCTCGACGCGCTCAGCGTCCCGGCGTTCGCGGGCGCTCTCATCGCGCTCGCAAACCGTGGGACCCACCTCGTCACGCTCGATCTCTCTCAGCTCAGATTCTGCAGTGTCGGTGGTCTGCGCGCCATGGCGGAGCTCGCCGCGCGCGTCAACGCCGTCGGAGGCAAGGTCGAGGTGCTTGCACCGACGATCCTCACGCGGATGCTCGACATGAACGACTTGAACACGCTGTTCGTCATCCGCAACCCGCAAACGGCCGTTCCGGCGGCCGACGACTTCGATCCGGCGATCAGTCGCGCGTCCCACTCGAGTCGACCGCGCACGAGCTCGCTTCACCGGTTGTCGACCGGAGCGTGAGCGTCGAGAGACTTCGGGGTACAGCTACTGTGAGATCCTCGACGAAAGGCGACACAGTGGCTGAAGGCGAGCGAACACGACCCAGCGACGAAACGCGCGATGCGGAAGCTGTTGACGCGTCGACGACGTCGGAGGCCGACCGACTTCCGACACCGGAAGAGGAAGAGGCTGCCGAGCGCGTACGCGTCGCGGACGACGAGGCGGCGCGCGCATACAAGGAAGCCCTCGAGCGGGGCGCCCGCCAACAAGGCGAAGGTCGTATTCCGTAGTCGGACGCTGCAGTATTTCGTGACTATCGGTGCGCGATCTTTGTGAAATGCCGACTGGCAGCGCGCGCAAATTGTGCGCTGGACCTCCGTCAAACTACTTGACGCTCAACCAACGGTTTCCCAAAGACAAGAAGTTCGAAACCCTCTGAGTAGACGCAAAGAAAAGGATTCGAGCAGCAACTGAGCGGGAACAAACGGCTCACCCACAAAGGAGCCACCATGCTCAGACGAATCCATACCACGGACGAAGGATCCGTAGCCGAGTCCGGCTACGTCGCCGAGGGGCGGACCGTCGAGGCGACCATGCCACCATGGAGCCCGCTGCAGATCATCGGGCTGATCGTGGGAATCGGCATGGGCGTCCTTGGCATCGCCGCCGTCGCGCGCACCGGTTTCGACACAGCCCACATCTACACCCCGCACGACCTCGTATGGAAGCTGCCCCATAGCCCACTGCTCGGCGTCATCGAGATCGGCTTCGGCCTACTGATGGTGCTCGGCTCGGTAGTGCCCGCTGGTTGGCGCTCGTTCCTTGCGCTCTTGGGCGCCATCTCGCTTGCGTTCGGCATTGTCGTCCTCGTCGAGGCCGCCCCGAATCGCCTCAACGACTGGCTGGCCGTCACTCACCGCAACGGATGGCTCTTCACCGCAGTCGGTGCGATCGTGCTGTTGGCCGCCTTGCTCTCGCCCGTCTTCGGAGGCGTGCAACGCCACGACCGAGTGGTTCAGCGCGGCACCGTCTTGAACTGACGCGCTCAACCGTTCCTCTGCAGAAGCAGGTGTATCGCTCGCAATTCGAGTTCACAACCCAGGAAGGAGCTAGCCATGTACATCGGTCTCGGCGCCGTTCTCGTCATCTTGCTCGTTTTGTTGCTCATTGGCGTCCTGCGTTGACTCACGTAGGCGGCGCGCCGGCGATGCTTTGCGCACCCCTCGCGCGCCGCGTACGCACCTCTTTCGTCCGGGAGATGAACCGATGGAGCTGGGGATTGCATCCTCGCCTGAAGCATCCGGACGAAATCAGTTAGGTCGCGGCACTTCTCGTGAGCCGACCCAATGGCGCGCCTATCTGCGTGCGCTTGGTCCGGGCCTCGTCACCGGTGCATCGGACGACGACCCGTCTGGTGTCGCGACCTATGCGCAGGCCGGCGCGCAATTCAGGTTCGGTCTGCTCTGGACGGCGCTGATCACCTTTCCCCTCATGACCGGTGTGCAGGAGATCTGCGATCGAACCGCGCTGGCCACCGGCCAGAGTTTGGGAGCGCTCGCCCGAACACGGTTCGGGCGCTTCGGGCGTACGACGGTGGGAGTCCTGCTCTGCGCGTTGTTCCTCGCGAACGGCTTGAACATTGCCGCCGATCTCCTTGCCGTTGGTGCGGGCGTCCACCTCCTGCATGCCGGCCCGCAGTCGCTTTGGGCGGTGGTCGCCGGAGCAACGATCACGGTTCTGGTTCTCACGGGGTCGTTCGACACCATCGCGCGCGTCTTCAAGTTCCTGTGCTCCGCGTTGCTGGCCTACATCGCGGTTGTCTTCTTCGCCCACGTCGATTGGGGTCGGGTCGCGGTCAACGCGATCGTGCCCCACCCGACCTTCTCGAACGACTACATCGCGCTACTCATCGCGGTCCTGGGGACCACGATCAGCCCGTACCTTTTCTTCTGGCAGAGCGCGCACCGGATCGAGGAGCTACGCGAGGAGCCCGAGGGTGGCAATCGACCGGTGCCGCTCTCCGAGCGCGCGACATCCGACGCGAGGCTCAAACAGCGGACCAGCCGGCTCGATGTCGGTGTCGGCATGGCCTTTTCGAATCTGGTCATGTTCGCGATCATCGTCGCTACCGCGTCGACGCTCGGCAAGAGCGGAGCCACGAACGTCGACAGCGCCGCCCAAGCTGCAGAGGCGCTGCGTCCGGTGGCCGGCAGCGCGTCGACCGTGCTGTTCGCGATCGGCTTCATCGGCGCGGGATTCCTCGCCGTCCCGGTTCTCGCCGGGTCCGCCGCGGCCGGCATCTCCGGTCTCGTCGGAAAACGCTGGGGATTCTCACGCAAGCCTCGCCAGGCACCGGTCTTCTACGTCCTCGTGGCCGCGGGCACTCTCGGCGGCGCCGCACTCAGCCTCATCGGTGTGAACCCGATCGCGCTGCTCGTCATCGTCGCGATGGTCAACGGGCTCGCCGCCGGGCCGTTCCTGATCGTCGTCATGCTCATCGCCGGCAATCGTGAGCTCATGGGCGACTACAGAAACGGCCGCCTCGCGTCCTCGCTCGGATGGCTGACGGTCGCCGTCATGACTGCGGCCGCGATCGCGTTGTTGGTGACCCTCTGAGGCGCGGGACGAGTTGACGCTCGCCGCGACCGTGATCAGGATCTGATCGTGGCGAGCACCTTGTGCCCGGCGTGCGGGACGCGCGTCGAGCATCCATCCAACTACACGATCGCCGTCGTGCAGAAGGACGCTGTCCAAGGCACGCAGACGAAACTGGTCGCCAACGACACGCTCGTCATACATACGTGCACGACGGCTCACGATCCTGATGGCGATCCTCCGGATTCGCGGGCGCAGGAGATAGATACCTGACGCCGCCGTCAGCTACGGTCGACGGGACGACATGACTCTGGAGGCGGCAATGGGAGCGATAGTCGAGGCGCGTCAATCGTTCATCGACGGCAAGTACGTCGCCGGAGACGGACCCGCGCTTGCCGTGGAGAACCCGGCGACGGAGACGACCATCGCCGAAGTCGAGTCGGCCTCGCTCGAGCAGATCGAGCAAGCAATCGGCGCCGCGCGGCGCACCTTCGACGATGGCGTATGGGCGAACGTTCCCGCATCGCAGCGATCGGTGGTCGTGCGGCGCATGGCCGAATACCTCACCGAGCGTCGCGACCTGCTCGTCTCGACCGTGATCGCCGAAGCCGGCGCGCCGCACGAGAACGCGACGACGATTCAAGTCGGGGCCGCGCTCGATCACGCACAGCTGATCCCCGACCTCTATCTCCAGCTTGCGCAGCAGGAGTACAACCCGCTCCCGCCGACCGGTCACACACCTTCCGGGCGGGTGGCGGTGAGCATGAACGTCTACGAGCCGGTCGGTGTCGTGAGCGCGATCTCCGCGTACAACTTTCCGTTTTATCTGAACGTGTGGAAGACCCTGCCCGCCCTCATGGCCGGTTGCTCGGTGGTGCTGCGACCCAGCCCGCTCACTCCCCTGTCGGCGATGTTGTTCGGCGAAGCGGCCGACGCGGCCGGCCTCCCGGCGGGCGTGTTGAACATCGTCATCGATCAACAGATCGGCGGCGGCAAGCTCATCACGACTCACCCCGCGGTCGACATGGTCACGTTCACGGGGTCGACGCAGGTGGGCCGCGAGATCATGGCGCAAGCGGCGTCGACGGTGAAGAAGGTTCATCTCGAGCTCGGCGGGAAGTCCGCTGCGATCTACTTGCCCGAAGCCGCCGAGAACGCCTGGCACATGTGCCTCGGTGTCTTCATGGCCCACCAGGGCCAGGGCTGCGCGCTCGCGACGAGGATCCTCGTGCCGCACGAACGAAAGGCCGAGATCATGGAGCGCGCCGCGGAGTTCGCGCGTCAGCTCCCGATCGGCGATCCCAGCGACCCCAGCATCGTGATGGGGCCGCTGATCACAGAAGCGCAAGTTGCCAAATCGGAGCACTACGTCGCCGCGGCCGTGAAGGAGGGCGCGACGTTGGTGACCGGCGGACAACGGCCCGCTCATCTCGACAAGGGCCACTTCTTCGAGCCGACCCTCCTCGACGTGCCGGACAACTCGAACCCGGCCGCACAGGACGAGATCTTCGGGCCCGTGGCGTCGGTGATCGGCTATGACGACGTCGACGACGCGGTGAGAATCGCCAACGACTCCATCTTCGGACTCGCGGGAATGGTGTTCGGCGAAACCAACCGCGCCACCGAAGTCGCGCAACGCATTCGCTCGGGGACCGTGTGGGTGAATACGGCGGCGCCGAGCGGCTCCGCGCCGTTCGGCGGCTACAAGCAGAGCGGCGTCGGGCGGGAGATGGGATATCACGGCTTCCGCGAGTACCAGGAGATCAAGCACCTCTACATCGGATAGCTCCGAGTTGATACCGTGCGACGCGTGTACGTGCTCACCTGTCCGAACTGCGGTGACAAGCTCAAGGTCCCATCCGGACCGCACAGTGTCGTTCCGACACCCGCCCCCGGAGGCAGGCACTGTGGCATCACCATCGACGGGAAGTCCGTGCACCGGTGCCGCGAGGGTGCGGCGCCGACTCCGTAACCCGACCGGTCCCCGCTCTTCCTAGTGGTGATCGGCCCTATGGCGATCGAGTAGCGACGCCCAGGTCCCCGGCGATGGACTGAGGATCGGTCAGCGCGATGTCGTCTTCGAGGAGCACGCGCTCTCGGGCTGGACCGGCGCTCACAGGCCGCGGTGTCGACGCCGCCGGCGCCGCCTGTTGCGCCAACACCATCACCGCATCCGCGAGCGTCCGCCGCTCCAGCCGGTCGGACTCGACCCGTTCCGCAAAGAGCTCGAACGCATGCGCGATCAACTCACACGCGCGCGCGACGTGCTCGACGGCTTGGGTGAGCATCTTGGTGTTCTGCGCGAGCGAGTAGGCGTCATCCGCTCCGGGCTGGGCAGTTGCATCGGGGTGCGCGCTCGGTTCGGGGTCGGCCGGCAGCCGCGCCTCGCTCCTCGCGATGAGGTCCACCAACTCGGTCCGTCCGTCGAGGTATTCGTCGAGCGCGGACGTCCCTCCTTGACCGTGGAACGCGAACGTCGTATCTCTCGTGCTCCGGATTTCACGGGTACCGCGATCGCGGGCGCCCGGTGGCGCGTTGCGATCGACGGCGGCCGCGGTCGGCGCGCGGGTCCCAGCGGCGGGCGCACCCGGCTCGGCGGTCGATGCGCCCCACGCGCGCGCCACGGTCGGCATGGCCGCGCCGCCGGTCGGCGTGGTGGTCGGCGAGGCCGAGGCGCCCCATGCCCGCGCCACGGTCGGCAGGGTCGAGGCCCCGGTCGGCGTGGTGGTCGGCGCGAACTTCCCGGGCGGCCACGCCGCGGCTCGAGCATCACCCCCGGCCGAAATTGTCCGCTCGGTGACGCCGCTCGGCGATGCCGACCCTTCGCGCGAGAGCAACCAGTGGCAGACGAGCAGGACCACTGCCACGCCGGCCACGATGGCAGCCTCCACCGGCCCGGATACGTCCGCCAAAGAGCCGTCGGCAAAGCTCGCGATCGCGTACACGACGACGGTCCCCAAGATCGCGAGAGGCACGGCAAGGACGAAACCGACCAGCCGTCGCCGCCAAGTTGCTCCCTGCCGCCTCGTCACGGAGGGAGCGTAAGCAGGTACAGCCGGCCGTGCAAAACGGCGCCGCTGACCGAACTGCTCGGGTTGTGCACCCTGTCCCGGTATATCCGCATTGTAAGGAAAGTGGGGCCTGCCCACCGGCGCCGCCTGTCCGGCGCACGGCTCCGTGAGGGCCCCATCGCGTCCCCACGAGACACCGAGTTACTCAACTCTCGCGGCGCAACCTCCGATTCACAGGGAGTTCCGGAGGGGGATCAAATGATCGCAAGCGCGTTCTTCAGTGTG
>JAUZEM010000479.1 GCA_030839005.1 Actinomycetota bacterium
GACGTGTAGCAACCGATGCCGGCGACCGCGATGGTGCGCGTCGCCACGCCGAGCTCCTCGATCGTCTCGAGGAATTGGCGCACCGCCAAGGGCTCGCCACAGCCGGGGCACATGTGGTGCTCCTGAGTGAGCAGGAGATCGGGCTTCAGCGCCTCGACCTTGCGGGCGGGGACCGTCGGAGCCGACGAGGTGTCGATGATCGTCATTTCTGGTGCTCCTGGATCTGGTACGAGTACTGCTCGTAGCCCGGGATGAGTGGCAGCTCGCGTTCTTCGTGCAACGCGAGTATTCGATCGGCGATGAGCTCTACGTCGAGGATGCGACCGACGCCGAACCCGGAATGGTCGGTGGACACGCCGCCGATGAACGTGACGGGCGCGCGGCCGCCGACGCCGATGCGAACGTCCTCGACGAGCTGACCGGCCGACAGCTCGAAGCTGCCGACGCGGCGTACGTCGGGTCCCGCGGCGGCGCCGGCAACTGCCGCGTACGGGAACGGCCACAAGGTGATCGGCCGCACATAGCCGATGCGGTGCCCGGCTTCGCGCAGCTGGGTGATCGCATACTTGACGAACTTCGCCGGTGAGCCGAACGCGACGACCACGGTCTCGGCGTCGTCGCAGAAGCCTTGCTCGACGCGCACCTCGCGTTCCATGAGCGGGATCTTCGTGGCGATGTACTGCGCCTTGCCCTCTTGGCCCATCGCGGGCTGACCGACCTTGCTCACGCCGAGGGAAGTGACGGCGCGGCTCTTGCCGCTGCCGGAGCTCGACCCGTCGACCGCCCAATCCTTCTTCGGCAGCTCGGGAAAGGTGATGGGCGCGATCGAAATCGCCTCCTGCGTGTGGGCGAGCAGGTAATCGCCGTATATCAGCACCGGATTGCGCCACTTGTCGGCCAAGTGGAACGCCAGTTGCATGTGCTCGACGCCCTCGCGCACGTCCTGCGGCGCGAGCACGATGTGGCGGTAGTCGCCGTGGCCGCCGCCGCGGGTCGCCTGGAAATAGTCCTGCTGACCTCGCGCCATGTTGAAGATGACGAGCGGGAGCTCGGCGAGTGTCATCTCGGAGAACGACTCCTGCATGAGCGAGAGCCCCTGTCCGGTCGATCCGGTCGCCGCGCGCGCCCCCGTCGACAGCGCGCCCCACGCCATGCCGACGGCCTCGAGCTCGGACTCGGCGTTGATGCAGACTCCGCCGGCGTCGGGGAGCAAGCGCGCGAAGTGTTCGAGCACTTCCGTGAACGGTGTCATCGGATAGCCGGCGAAGAACCGGCAGCCGGCCACGATCGCGGCGCGCGCGAGGGCTTCGGAGCCCTCCATCAAAACCCGTTCGTCGGTCTTGGTCGCGCTCATTGCTTCGCCTCGGAGACCTCGATGACCTCGGTGACGACCGGCTGTTCGAAGCGGTAGACCTCGAACACGAAATCGGGGCACACGTACAGGCACGCCCCGCAGCCGGTGCAGCCCGGAGAGAGCTGGGGATAGCGGTAGCCCATGTGATTGACCGCGGTCGACATCGCCAGCACGTGGGGTGGGCACGCGGGGATGCAGAGATCGCAACCTTTGCAGTGCCCGGCGTCGATCGTGACGGTGCCGCGGCTCTTGATGCTTACGGTGCTGACGGTGGTGACGGTACCGACGGTGGTTTCAGACATTTGCCGTCTCCCAGGCCGGGAACTCGCCCGCGGGCAGGAGCAGGGCTCCGGCTCGCAGCGCTCGCTCGTTCGCTTCGATGTGCTGGGTGCGGTACGGAGGGATCGAGGCGCGCATGGCCGCGATCAATCCGTCCTCGGTGACGATGCCAGTGGTGGCGCAGAAGGCACCGAGCATCACCATCGACCCGGAAAGCGGGCTGCCGAGATCGGTGGCCACCGTCGTCGCGGGAACGCGATGCACGACGACGTCGGTGCGCACCTCACTGGTGAACGTCGCAGCGTTCACGAGCACGAGACCACCGGGACGCAACTTGGCTTCGACGGCAGGCCAGTAGTCGTCGTGCATGGCGATCGCGGACCACGCGCGCGAGACGACCGGCGGGGCGAGGATGGGCGCGTCGGCGATCACTACGGTGCTGTCGGTGTTGCCGCCGCGCATCATGCCGCCGTACAGCCCGAGGTACATGACCTCGCGGCCTTCGAGCGTCGCGGCCCGGGCGAGTACCTGCGCGGCGAGCTGCACGCCCTGGCCGCCGATGCCGGTGATGAGAAGTTCACGTTCCATGGCGGACTCCTGCGAGACAGAACGCGACGAGGCGTTGCACCTCTTGCGGTTGTGGGTGACGGCGATGCGCGATCGCGTCGTTCATGCGCGCGAGCGCGAGCTCGCAGACGAACGACGCGTCCTGATCGGAGCCGCCGAGCGCGCGAACCGAAGGCGCGAGCGTCGTGAGGAGCTCGGCGCGCGTCGCCGCGAGATCGTCCGGATAGCGATCGGCGAGCCGTGCGCCGTTGATCGCGAAGGGGCGCGTGGCGTCCGCCGCGACCGGGTTGCGGGCCTGGGCGAGCACGCCTTCGATCCAGCTCCGTACCTGCGCTTCGGGATCGGTCGTCGAGCCGACCCGCGCGTTCAGGTAATCGACAAGTTGACGTTGTCCGTCGGCGAGCACCGCGAGCAGCAGCGCGTCCTTCGAGGCGAAATGCCGGTAGAAGGCCTGGTTCGAGAGCCCCGCGGCTTTGACGATGTCGCGCACCTGCGGATCGATGTCGCCGGTGGCGCGCATCACCGAGAACGCGGCGTCGATGAGGCGCCGGACCTCGGCCGCGTACTGCCCGCGGCGCTCCGCCAGAGTCGCATCAGCCAGGCGTTCCTCGACCGGAACAACGTTCTGCACTACGAGAACACTATTCCTGCCGACCGATCCGCGGCAACCAACGCCGGTTTCGCACCAAACTGTTTGGCGCAAAAGTGGCTCCGGACGCCGGTTTCCCGCCTAACTGTTTGGCGGCTTTACGGGGTGCGCGGGGCGGATTGGAGGCGCTCGACGAGGAGGGTGCGCTGGATCTGGCCGGTCGCGGCCGTCCGCGGGAGCGCGTCGACGACCGCGAGGCGACGGGGCTGCTTGAACGCGGCGAGCCGGCCGGCGCAGAACGACCGGAGCGCGTCGAGGTCGGGGGGCGTCGCGCCGGCCCGGATGACGACGACCGCGGTGACGATCTCGCCCCACTGCGGGTCGGGGACGCCGACCACCGCGATCTCCCCGATTGCCGGGTGCGTGCCCAGCACCGCCTCGACCTCGGGGGGCGCGACGGTCTCGCCGCCGGTCCGGATGACGTCCCTCGCCCGCCCGACGATCGATAGGTAGCCCTCTTCGTCGAACGCACCGAGATCGCCCGTGTGGTACCAGCCGTCCCGCAAGGCCTGGGTCGTCGCGGGCGTGTCGTCGAAGTACCCGTCCATCAGGAACGGGCTCCGCATCACGACCTCCCCGCTGTCGGTGAGGCGCACGTCGACGCCGGGTTGCGCGATGCCGACGCTGCCCGGCTTGCGGAACAGGTCCGCGTCGCCGAGTTGCACGCCCGGTCCGGCTTCGGTCGACCCGTAGAAGACGCGGGTCCGGGTATTCGGGAGCGCGTCCTTGATGGCGCGTAGCAGTTCGGGTGGGGTGGCCGACGTACCGGTGTCGGCCTCGTCGAGACTCGACAGATCGACCTTCCCGACTCCGTGCTCGAGGATCCGAGACCAGACCGCGGGGATGCAATAGAGCCGCGCGGCGCGGTGGCGCGCGGTCGTGTGCAACAGCGTCTCCGCGTCGGTGGTGTGCACGAAGTGCACGGCGCGCCGTCCCTGCCACGCGCCCATCGCGAGCGTCCAGCCGGCCATGTGGAAGAGCGGGAACATGCACACCGTCCCCGCGCCGCCCGGCGTCGAGGTCGCGCCGACGTACGTGCGCAGCCAGTTGGTTCGGTGGGACAAGACGACGCCCTTCGGTCGCCCGGTGCTGCCGCTCGTGAAGAAGATGACGTGCGGGTCGCGCTCGTCGACGTCGGACGCGTCGGGCGCATCCGCGACGCCTGTCGGGATCTCGGGCGGGAACGGCAGGTCGACGCGCGCGGCGAGCTCGGCGCCGGCCTGGACGTGTGACGCACCGCACAAGAGCAGCCGCGGCCGGGCGTACTCGGCGATCGGAGCCGTCTCCTCGACGGAGGCGCGGGCGTTCAGCGGGGCAAATACCGCGCCGATTTTCGCGAGCGCGGCGAACACGGGAACGGCCTCGATCGAGGTGTCGCCCCACCACAGCACCCGGTCGCCGCGCCCGACCCGGATTCCGCGCAGTCCGTTCGCGATTCGATTCGCGCGCCGGTCGATCTCGCCGAACGTCAAGGCGTCGTCATCGAGCGTGACCGCGACTGCGTTCGGCGCGACGCGCGCGGCGTTGGCGAGCATCTCCGAGATGTGCAGCACGCCGCAATATCGCGCGGTCGAGGCGCAGGTTGCTTGTCGACAAACGTTGTTGTTAGTATGGCGATGTCATGAAGAGCTGCGACGCGCTCACCGCGATGTTCCGGGAGCAGGGTCTGCGGGTCACGCCGCAACGGCAGGCGATCTTTCGCTTGCTCGACGGCGACGATTCGCACCCGACGGTCGAGTCGCTGTTCGATCGCGCCCGCTCTGAAATGCCGACGCTCTCGTTGAAAACGGTCTACCAGACTGTGCACGATCTCGAGGCGCTCGGCGAGGTGCGCGTCCTCGACCTGGGCACCGGTAGCGTGCGCGTCGACCCGAACGTGGAGGACGACCATCACCATCTGTTGTGCACCACGTGCGGGCGCGTGCGCGACCTTCCAGTCGAGTTCACCGGCTTGCACGTTCCGATCCGCCACCGCCGCGATTTCACGGTCGACGACGTCCAGGTGATCTTCCGCGGCCGCTGTGACCACTGTTCCGATCGAATCTGACCAACAAGGAGCCACATCGATGCCCGATCTCAAGGGAAGCAAGACGCACGAGAATCTGAAGGAGGCGTTCGCGGGCGAGAGCCAGGCCAACCGCCGTTACCTCTACTTCGCGCAGAAGGCCGACGTCGAGGGATACCCGGACGTCGCCGCGCTGTTCCGCTCGGTCGCCGAAGGCGAGACCGGACACGCGTTCGGGCACTTCGACTTTCTCGCCGAGGTTGGCGACCCCGTCACGGGCGTCGCGGTCGGAGCGACCACCGACAACCTGCAGTCGGCGGTGGCCGGTGAGACCTACGAGTACACCGAGATGTACCCGGGTTTCGCGCGTACCGCGCGCGACGAGGGTTTCGAGGAGATCGCGGAATGGCTCGAGACGCTCGCCCGCGCCGAGAAGAGCCACGCCGGGCGCTTCCAGGCCGGTCTCGAGAACGTTTCCTGACTCCGGCTCGGGTCGGATCCCGGTCCGGCTGCTGACGATGGAACATTGATGCGGAAGCTGACCGTCGACGACATCGTCGACCTGCGCGCGTACGAGCGTGAGCGCGACGATCTCCGCCGCCAGATCATCGACCTGAAGCGGCTTCGCCGTGTCGCGCTCGGCCCGATCATGACGTTGGTCTTCGAGAACACCGTCACGATGCGCTGGCAGGTGCAGGAGATGGCGCGCGCGGAGCGGATGTTGCGCGACGAACAGATTGCCCATGAGGTCGAGACCTATAACCAGCTGATCCCGGACGCCGACGAACTGTCGGCGACCCTGATGATCGAGTTGACGTCCGAGCGGGAGCTGCGCGAGTGGCTGCCTCGCCTCGTCGGGATCGAGCTGCACGTCGCCGTCGTCCTGCCGGACGGGACGCGCGTGGTGGGCGCGCCGTCGGA
>JAUZEM010000518.1 GCA_030839005.1 Actinomycetota bacterium
TACACATCCTTCTCCGGATCGATGGATGTCGATCTCGTGCAGGCGCTGCACGGGCGCGCGCCGTCGGTCGCGACCGGCGTGAAGCGCATGCTGCCCGACTCGCTCGTCTTCACGTTGCAGGGCGACGGCGACATGGTCAACGAAGGCCTGCAAGAGGTGCTCCACACCGCGGCCCGAGGCGAGAAGGTCACGTGCATCCTCCTCAACAACGGCGTGTTCGGGGAGACCGGCGGCCACATGACGGCGACGAGCGTGATCGGTCAGCGCACCAAGAACTCGCTCGACGGCCGCGATGCCGAGTACCACGGATATCCCATCCTCATCGGCGACCTGATCGCTCAGCTCCAAGGAGCGTCCTACGTCGCGCGCGGTTCCGTGCACAACGCGGGCTCGGTGGCCCGCACGCGCAAGATGTTCAAGCGGGCGTTCGAATCGCAGCTGCGCGGCGAGGGCTTCACGTTCGTCGAAGTGCTGACGATGTGCCCGACCGGATGGTTCGTCCCGACCGCCGACGGGCCGAGCTACATGCAGGAGACGCTCGGCGAGGTGCACATCATGGGCGAGTTGAAGGTCGACGGCCGTGTCCGCACGACCGACGAGCTCCACGCCGAGAACGTCGCCAAGCAGCACGAGCTCGACGAGCAACTCGCGCGCGGCGGCATCGAGAAATGAGCCGCTGAGCGTGGACTTCCGCTACCCCGTCGAAGCCGAGGCGTTTCGCAAGGAGTTCCGCGCCTGGCTCGAAGCCAACCTGCCGGCCGACCTAGTCGGCGACGGACTCGGCGGCGGCTCGATGGAGATCGACGACGAGCGGCTCGAACGTCTGCGCGCCTGGAACCGCGCCCTGGCCGACGCCCGGTTCGCGGCGATCGCCTGGCCCGAGGAGTGGGGCGGCCGCGGCGCGAGCGTCATGGAGCAGGTCGTCTACGCGGAGGAGATGCACCGCGCCCACGCGCCGGGCACGCTCAACCCGCTCGGCCTGTCGAACATCGCGCCGGCGATCATCGAACACGGAACCACCGAGCAAAAGGCCACGCTCCTACCCCGCATGCTGCGCGGCGACGACATCTGGTGTCAGGGATTCTCCGAGCCCAACGCCGGCTCCGACCTCGCGTCCCTGCGTACCTCGGCCGTGCGTGACGGCGACTGCTGGATCGTGAACGGACAGAAGACTTGGAACACGCTGGGCAACCTCGCGAACTGGTGCGAGCTGCTCGTACGCACCGATCCGAGCGCTCCCAAGCACAAGGGCATCACGTGCCTGCTCGCCGACATGACCCTGCCGGGCGTCGAAGTCCGACCCCTCGTGACGATCACCGGAGAGAAGGAATTCAACGAGATCTTCTGGACCGACGTGCGCGTCCCGGTCGACTGGACGCTCGGCCCGGTCAACGAAGGCTGGCGCGTCGCGATGACGACGCTTGCGTACGAGCGCGGCACCGTCGCCAAGCTGCACCTCGGAACCCGCGCCAAGATCCGGCGGCTCATCGACGAGGCCAAGCGCACGCCGATGGGCGATGGCCGCGTTGCCGCGGCCGATCCCGTGCTACGTCAGCTCGTCGCGCGCGTCTACATGGAGGGCGAGCTGCTGAAGCTGATCTCCGAGCGCGCGCTGTCGGCCGAGCTGCACGGCCGCGCCATGGGCCCCGAGGGAAGCATCGCGAAGCTGCTGTGGAGCGAGGCCGAACAGCACATCACCGAGGTTGCTTGCGAAGTGCTCGGCCCCGACGCCCTCGCCGGTTCGTGGGCTCGTGATCGCGTCTACAGCCGCGCGCTGACGATCGCGGGCGGCACGACGCAGGTCAACAAGAACATTGTCGCCCAGCGCATTCTCGGCCTCCCACGCAACTAGCGCGCTCGACCCTCAGGCGAGCGGAGAGGAACCGTTCCTCGTGGGCAGCGTCTCACCCGCCGCGAGCGGGAAATGACAGGCGACGAACTGGCCCGGCTGGATTTCTTGGATCTTTGGTTCTTCGTCGGCGCACCTCGCCTGGGCCTTCGGGCAGCGCGTGCGAAAGCGACAACCGGACGGGGGCGCGACCGGCGACGGGATCTCACCGATGACCTTCGCCCGCGCTTCGGGCCGGACGCTCGGATCGGGCACCGGGATCGCGTCGAGCAGCACCCGCGTGTACGGGTGCGCGGGCTGCTGGTAGATGACGTCGGGCGATCCGACCTCACAGATCTTGCCGAGGTACATCACGACGACGCGGTCGCTCACATTCTTGACGACCGCGAGATCGTGCGCGATGAAGATGAGCGTCAGGCCGTAGCGAGTCTTCATCTCTTCGAGCAAGTTGAGGATCTGCGCCTGCACCGACACATCGAGGGCCGACACGGGTTCGTCGCAGATGATGAGCTTGGGCTCGGTGATGACCGCGCGCGCGATCGAGATGCGCTGGCACTGCCCGCCGGAGAACTGATGCGGCCGGCGCCCGCGCTGGAGGACCGGATCGAGGCCGACGGCCAGCATCATGTCGTCGATCTTCGTCTGCTGCTCCGGCGCGCTGCCGACCTTCCATATGCGCAGACCCTCGGCGATGATGTCTTCGACCTTGCGCCGCGGGTTGAGCGACGAGATCGGGTCCTGGAAGATCATCTTCATCGCGGTGCGGGTGCGCCGTTGCTCCTCGCCCGAGAGCTTCGCCATATCGCGACCCTCGAACAGCACCTGCCCCGACTTCGGCGGCGGCAACTGCATGATCGCCTTGCCGGTCGTCGACTTGCCGCAGCCGGACTCGCCGACGAGCCCGAGCGTCTCGCCCTCCTTGACGTCGAGGCTGATGTTCGAGACGGCATGCACCTTCAGCCCGCTTCGCCCGGCCGGGAACTCGACGACCAGGTCCTCGACCCGCAGGAGAACGTCGCCGGGTGCGCGCAGGTGCGCAGTTCCGGTACCGGCCATCAGACCGTGATCCCGGTGAGGACGGCTTCGCCTTCCATGCGCACCGGAAGTCCGGTCGCAGTCTCGCCCGCCGCCAGGTTGCGCGCGAGCGCCTCGACCCCCGCCTGGCTTCCCACCGGGAAGAAGCACCGGAAGGCGTGGCCGGGAATCTCGGCGTCGACCAGCTTTGGCTCATCGGTGATGCACTTCGCCTGCGCGTAGGGGCAGCGCGCCGCGAACTTGCAGCCGGGGGGCGGGCTCACGAGGTCGGGTGGCCTGCCGGCGATCGCATCGAGCTTGGAATGGCTCGGCTGGCCCAGCTTCGGGATCGATTTCAGCAGCGCCTCGGTGTACGGATGGCGCGTGTTCTCGAAGAGCGAACGGGTCGGTGCGCGTTCGACGACGCGCCCCGCGTACATCACCGCGATGTCGTCGGTCCGGCCCGCGACCACTCCGAGGTCGTGCGTGACGAGCACCATCGCCATGAAACGCTCGCGCTGCTGCTGCTGCAGCAGATCGAGGATCTGCGCCTGCACGGTCACGTCGAGCGCAGTGGTCGGCTCGTCCGCGAACAACAGCTTGGGACCACATGCGAGCGCGATGGCGATCATCACGCGCTGACGCATGCCGCCGGACAGCTGATGCGGATACTCACGCAGCCGCCGCTCCGCCTCCGGGATGCCGACCGAAGTCAGCAACGCGAGCGCAGTCTCCTCCGCGTAGTCCTTCGTCACGTCGAAGTGGAACCGCAGCGACTCCATGATCTGGTTTCCGACACGCATCACCGGGTTCAGCGACGTCATCGGGTCCTGGAACACCATCGCCATTTGCGTGCCCCAGTACCTGCGCATCGCGTTGCCGGTGGCCTTGCCGATCTCGCGACCCTCGAAGGTCACGCTCCCCTGCCGGACGGCGTTCCGCGGCAACAACCCCATGATCGAGCGCGACAGGACCGATTTGCCGCAGCCCGATTCGCCGACGATCCCGATCGTCTTTCCCCGCTCCAGGTTGAACGACACGCCATCGACGGCATGCACCAGACCGCGCGGTGTCTTGAACTGCGTCTTGACCTCGTCGACTTCGAGCAACGAGCCGTCGAGCGGTGTGTCTGCGAATCGGTCGGTGCCCGGCGCGGCGCCCCGCTTCCGTCGGCTCATAGCGCGCTCTCGCGCACGTCGAAGCGTGCGCGCACGACGTCGCCGAGATAGTTCAGGGCGAGCACGGAGAGGAAGATCAGGATCGAGGGCACGATCCAGACCGCAGGGGCGGAGTTGAGGTTGCTCAGCTGCGAGTAGATCATGTTGCCCCACGACGGGTTGGGCTC
>JAUZEM010000040.1 GCA_030839005.1 Actinomycetota bacterium
TACCGGATCACCGACGGCGTCGACGACGACTGGGCGTCGTGGTACGCCGACTGGCTGTTGCAGCTCTCGGAGCTGCCGACCATGCTCGGATCGACACCGGTGCGCAGCGAGCTCGTCTACATGCTCGTGCAACTCGACAAGGACCACACCGCGGCCCGGGCCGTCGAGGCCTGGTCAGACTTCTACGCAACGCGGCTGATCGACCATTTCGGTGACGGCGCGAACGAGGAGCTCCAGCGCTGATTGCCTACGTGTCGACCATGCGCGCCCATCCCGGGCGGCGCGCCGAACTGCTCGAGCTATTGCGCGAGCTCGTCGACGCGGCATCGGCCGATGAGCCCGGCACACTCGTGTACGTGATGCACGAGGCTGCCGACGATTCCGACACCGTCGTGTCGTACGAGCTGTTTGCCGACGACGCCGCGCTCGAGACGCACAAGGCGTCGCCCGCGGTCGCGGCCGTCATGCCGCGGCTCGGTGCGCTGGTGGCCGAGGGCTCGTTCCGGCGACTGAGTCCGACCCTCGCGACCGGCCTACCGACCTGATCCGGACGCGGCCCGCTCCACCAGCTCCTCGGTCCTCGCGATCGCGCGGCGGATCGCCGGCTCGTAGCCTTCTTCCTCGATCCGCGGGCCGACCATCTCGATCTCGAACGCGCCGGCGTAGCCCGCGACCAGGAGCTCTCGGAGTCGCCGCCCGAGTGGAATATCGCCGTCGCCGGGCACGAGCCGGTCGGGTGTCGTCCGGCTGGCGATGCTCGCGTCCGATACCTGCACGTGGCCGAGTCGGCCGGCAGTGCCGGCCACCGTTGCCGCAAAGCCCCGTTCGGCCCAGCACGAGTTCAGCTCGACGCACACCTCGACGTCGAGTTTTTGCGCGAGGTCGTAGGTATCGCGCAGCGTCGTCGCGAACGAGAGGTCCAGGCGCATCGGGCTGGTGTTCTCGATCGCGATCCGCACACCCGCCGCACGCGCGACGGGAATCACGGGCGCGAGCACGCGGGCGAGCGCGCCGGTCGCCGCTTCCCACTCGAGCGGTCCGGCCGGACCGGTGGTCAGCACGAGTATCGGCGCGTCGAGCGCGCGCATGACATCGACGGCGGCAAGCAGCCGGCCCTGGTGCGCGGGCCATGTCGACGTATCGGAGAGCCGGCACCAACCGCACTCCACGAGGTTGCTGACTCGCAGACCACGCGCCCGCACGCGCTCCACCGCGACGTCGAGGCCGACATCCTCGCACTTGCGCAATGACAATCCGACGTGACGTACGCCGAGCCGATCCCACATCGCGAGATCGTCGTCGAACGACGCTCGCCACGACGACACCGCGCTGAGCGATACGCCGGCGTGCGCGGTCATCCGAGGTCGCTAGTCGAGCTGAAGATCGGCAGCCGAGATGTCGGGCACGGCCATCTTGGCGAGCGCGCCGCCGTCGGCCGGAAGGTTCACGCCGGTCACGAACGCGGCCTCGTCGGACGCGAGGAACAGCGCCACGTTCGCGATGTCGTCCGGCAGCCCGAGCCGAGTGAGGTGCAGCGCGCGCGTTGCGGGTCCGATCACCGGGTGGTCCATCATCTTGAACGCGCCCTCACTCGTGAGCACCATCCCGCACACGATCGCGTTCACGCGCACACCGTCACCGGCCAGCTCGACCGCAAGCGAACGGGTAAGCGCGTTCATCGCACCCTTGGCCGCGGTGTACGCGTCGATGCCCGGAACGCCGCGCATCGCCGCCGCGGACGAAATGTTCACGATCGACGCGCCGTCGGCCGCCGCGAGATGTGCCGCAGCATGGCGTGTGCACCACACGAGCTGCTTCAGGCCGACGGTCATGATCGCGTCCCACGCGTCGTCAGTAATATCGGCGAGCGACCGGTCACCCCGACCCGGCCCGACCAAGTCGGTCGGTGCCGCGTTGTTGACCAACGTGGTGAGTCCGCCGTACCGCTGCACCGCGGCGGCGATCGCGTGCTCGACATCGGCCTCCCGCCCGATGTCGGCGCGCACATAGGTCGCTTCCCCGCCGGCGGCTCGGATCTCTTCCTGCACCGCGTGCCCGGTCGTCTCCGTCCTGCCCGTGACGACCACCGCGGCGCCCTCGCGCGCGAACCGCGTCGCGATGGCACGTCCGATGCCACGCGTCGAGCCGGTCACGAGCGCGACCTTGTCCGCAAGACGCTGCCCCATCCGGTGATCCTGCCATCGAACGGAGCCGAGCGGCCACGTCTCGTCGTCCGTGGACGCGGCCACGAGCTGATGCCACAGTGACGGGGTCTGTAACTTGCAACGCATCTTCGCGGGCGCACCCGGAGATCGGACTCACCGAGGAGGCGTCGGTCCTGTGACCACGATCTATTACGAGAGCGACGCCGACCTCGGCGTCTTGGACGGGCAGCGCATCGCGGTCGTCGGGTACGGCAACCAGGGGCGCTCGTGGGCGCTCAACCTTCGCGACAGCGGATGCGCTCCGGTCGTGTGCGTGCGCCGCGACGACACGCGCGAACAGGCGGTGGCGGATGGCTTCGAGGCCCACGACGTGGAGGCCGCGAACGACGCCGACATCATCTGCATCCTCGTGCCCGACGACGTGATCGCGCTCCTGCCGCTCGCGCCGCGCCCCGACTCGTGCGTGATCGTCGCGAGCGGTTACACGCTCGGGTTCGGCCGTTTGGACCCGCCCGGCGACAGCGCCATGGTCGCGCCCCGGATGCTCGGCCCCGAGGTACGCCTCTGCTACGAGGAAGGTGTCGGGTTCATCACCGCGGTCGGCGTCCACCACGACGCCACCGGTCGGGCGCTCGCCCGCGTCCTCGCGGTTGCCAGGGCAATCGGCGGTCTGCGCCAGGGCGCGCTCGCGCTCACGCCGATGCAGGAAGCGGTGCTCGATCTCGGTGTCGAGCAAGTGCTCTCGCCCGCGCTCACCGCCGTGAACAACGCGTTCGTGCAGACGATGGTCGAGCACGACATCCCGATCGAGGCCATCGTCGTCGAGCTCGTGCTCTCGGGTGAGGTCGAGCGCACGTACCGGTTGTTGCGCGAGGTGGGCTATGCCGTGCAGTCCGAGTTCCACTCGCCGACCAGCCAATACGGGCAGCTGTCCCGCCGCGGCCGCTTCGACCACCTCGATTTCGCGGCGACGATGCGCGGCCTGGCCGACGACATCGCATCGGGCCGGTTCGCCGATGAGTGGGACGCCGAGCGGGACGCCGGCTATCCCGCGCTCAATCGGCTCAAGGAACAGCACGCGGGACCGGCCGTGCGCGAGTTCGAAGCCGAGCTACGGCGCCGGCTCGGTCCCGGCGTTGCCACCCGCTGACGGACGAACGGCTATCCGAGCCGCTCGACGATCATCGCCATGCCCTGGCCGCCGCCGACGCACATCGTCTCGAGGCCGTACCGCTTGTCCTCGGTCTCGAGGCCGTTGATGAGCGTCGTCATGATGCGGGCGCCGGTCATCCCGAACGGATGGCCGAGCGCGATGGCACCACCGTGCACGTTCAGCTTGTCGAGCGGGATGCCGAGATGCCTGGCGCTCGGGAGGACCTGTGCCGCGAACGCCTCGTTGATCTCGACGAGATCGATGTCGTCGATCGTCATGCCCGCCCGCTTCAACGCCTGGCGGGACGCCTCGATCGGCCCCAGTCCCATGATCTCCGGGTTGATCTGGCTGACGCCCGACGCGACGATGCGCGCCAGCGGCTCGATGCCGAGCTCATTCGCCTTGGCGTCACTCATGACGATCACCGCGGCCGCGCCGTCGTTGAGCGGACACGCGTTGCCCGCGGTCACCTTGCCGTCGGGGCGGAACACCGGCTTCAACGCCGCGAGCTTCTCGACCGTCGTGCCGGCGCGGGGGCCGTCGTCGTTGGTGACCACCGTCCCGTCGGCGAGGGTCACCGGCGTGATCTCGCGCTCGAAGAAGCCGTTCTCCTGGTGCGCGACCGCGAGCTGTTGCGAACGCGCCGCGAAGTCGTCCATCTCCTCGCGGCTCACGCCCTCGGCCTCGGCCACGTTCTCCGCGGTCTGGCCCATCGGGATATACACGTCGGCCAATTCCGTTCCCGGCGTCCACGGCGGCTGGCCGCCCTCCGACCGCAGCTTCGTGCGCTCCCGCGCGCCGTTGAACTTCTCGTTGACGGGACCGCCGTCGGCCATGCCGTTCATGAACCGGCTGACGGTCTCGACCCCGCCCGAGACGAACACGTCGCCTTCGCCGGCCTTGATCGCGTGCGCCGCCATGCGGATGGTCTGCAACGACGACGAGCAGTAGCGGTTCACGGTGACACCTGGCGCCTCGACCCCCGCGAGCAGCGCGGCGACCCGTGCCACATTCGCGCCGGCTTCCCCCGCGGGCTGGCCGCAGCCCCAGATCACGTCTTCCACCTGCGCGGGGTCGAGCTGCGACACCTTGGCGAGGACCGCGGAGATGATGAGCGCCGAGAGGTCGTCGGGGCGACACTCGACGAGGGAGCCCTTGTTCGCGCGCCCGATCGGCGTGCGGGCGGTGGCGACGATGACTGCTTCGGGCATGATCCCCTCCGGATCGCGAACGACGGCTCGAGCACGCTAGTCCCGGGAACGGTTCTTGCGCGAATGTGGCGGTAGCGTGCGCGGGTGTCCGTCTCCGCACACGTCGCCGAGCATCACAAGAGCCATCGAGCAGGATGGCTGCGGGCCGCGGTGCTCGGAGCGAACGACGGTATCTTGTCGGTCGCCGGACTGGTCATCGGCGTGGCGGCCGCGAATTCGTCGCAATCGGCGCTCGTCACGGCGGGTCTCGCCGGGCTCGTCGCGGGTGCGTTGTCGATGGCAGTCGGCGAGTACATCTCGGTCAGCTCGCAGCGAGACGCCGAACAGGCCGACCTGCGCGTCGAGGCCGACGCGATCGCCGAGAACCGGCGGGCCGAACTCCGCGAGCTCGCGAAGATCTACGAGGATCGTGGCGTGGAACCCGGCCTGGCGCGGCTGGTCGCCGACCAGCTGATGGCCCACGACGCCGTGGGCGCCCACGCGCGCGACGAGCTCGGCATCTCCGAGGTGATGACGGCGCGTCCTCTGCAGGCCGCGCTGACTTCAGCCGCGGCGTTCACCGTCGGCGCCCTCGTGCCCGTGCTTGCCGTCACGCTCTCGGGCAAAGCCGTGCGCATCGGCGTGACCGCCGTGCTCACCATCGTCGCGCTGATCGGTCTCGGCGCGCTCGGCGCGCAACTCGGTGGCGCACCACGCGGTCGAGCCGCGATACGCGTCGTCACGCTGTCGACGCTGTCGATGCTCCTCACGTACGGCATCGGCCGTCTCGTCGGCGCGAATGTCTAGCGAGTGTTCTGCTCGCTCTCATCGCCGGCGACGGGCCGAACGGAGACCGGCCGAACGTAATTGACGAAACTGCGAACGCGAATCGCGAACACCGCGGCGGCGGCCGCACACGCCACGCCGCCCGACACGATGGCGAACTCGACGCCGGCCAAACCGCCGACGACGCCGGCCTCGATGTCGCCGACCACGGGACCACCGGCGTACACCGCGAGCTCGACGCCGCTGACCCGACCTCGCAGCTCGTCGGGCGTGACGCTGGCAGTTATTGCCGACCGGTAAACGCCGGAGATCATGTCGGCCCCCCCTGCGCAGGCCAGCATCGCGAGCACGAGAACCGGCGCCCGGACCAAACCGGCAACCGCAATCGCGACACCCCACGCCGCGACCGCCCAGAGAACCGCGCGACCCTGATGCCGGACGCGGATCGTCCACCCGCTGACGAGGGACGCGATGAAGGCGCCGGCCGCGACGGATGAGAGCAAGAGCCCGTACAACGTCGGGCCGCCGTGCAGCCGATCCACGAGCGCGGGGAACAAGGCGCGCGGCATGCCGAACACCATCGCCACGAAATCGATGCCGAAGGTACTCATGATGATCGAGTGCCCGCGCAGGAATCGCAATCCCTCCATCACCGATGATGCAGTCGCGGTGCTCGTGACGACGACGGGCGGAGCCGCCGCGATCGCCGCGAACGCGAGAAGGGCGATGCAGTACGTGCCGACATCGGCGGCATAGGCGCTCGTGAGCCCGAACACGCCGATCAGCACGCCGCCCACTGCCGGTCCGACCATCATCCCGAACGTCCCGTATGTCGATTGCAATGCGTACGCGGCGGGCCGCAGCTCTTCCCCCACGAGCAGCGGCAGGAGCGACCGCAGCACGGTAGAGCTGACCGCGAACGCTCCGCTTGCCGCCGCGCCCACGACGTAGAGCGTCCACAGTTGGGGTCGATCCAACGATGCGTTGAGCGCGAGGGCGGCCGCGCACGCCAACGCGACCGCGGTGTCACCGAGCAAGAGCCGCCGTTTGTCGACGCGGTCGGCGAACGCGCCGCCGACGACGGAGAACAGCAACAGTGGTCCGAGCTGGGCCACGCCGAGCAGCCCGACCGCGAACGACGAGCGGGTCTGGTGGAACACCTGGTACGGAAGCGCGGCAATCGTGATCGTGCTGCCGAAAAATGAAACGGCCTGTCCGATCCACAGCCGCCGGAAATCCCGCGACACCCGGAGCGGTGTCGTGTCCACGAACAGACGCATGACTTCCCCACGCTAGTGATGCGCCACGAGCTGCGACTCAATTTCCGATACGACGCAGCTATCCGATACGACGCAGCTATCCGGAACGACGCAGCTATCCGATACGACGCGCCTATTCGATACGACGCAGCTCGGCCCGGTAACGCGCCCAGTTGCGCACGTACTCCTGCGCGGGATGCGTGATCTGGTCGGGCTTCACCGCACCTTCTCGGACGCGGGCCGGCACACCGAGCGCCATCGCACCGCTCGGAACCTCCATGCCGTTCGGAACCACCGCGCCCGCGCCCACGAGCGCACCGGAGCGCACGATCGCCCGGTGCAGCACGATCGAGCCGGTTCCGACGAGCGCACCGTCCTCGACAATGCAACCTTCCAGATGCGCGAGGTGCCCAATCGTGCAGTCGTTCCCGACGACCGTCTCGAGCGCGCGGGTGCAGTGGAGCACCGCACCGTCCTGGACGCTCGTGCGCGCCCCGACGACGATGCGGCTCTGGTCACCGCGCAGCACCGCCTGCGGCCAAATCGTCGCGCCGGCTCCGATCACAACGTTGCCGATGATCGTGCAATCAGGATGCACGAAGGCGTCGGGATCGATGCGGGGAACGATGTCACCGAGAGCGTAAAGGGTCATGCGCACTAGTTTTACGGGAATGGACGTCGACCTGCACCTGAAGGAAGTCGCCGAGCAGGGCTACACCGTCGTCGAGAACGCGATCGAGCCCGCGCTGGTCGAGGAGCTGAACGATTCACTCTCGCGCCTCGAAC
>JAUZEM010000112.1 GCA_030839005.1 Actinomycetota bacterium
ACGCTCGCGCTCGCGAGCATCCCGGCCGTTCCCGCGCTCGGATGGGCGACGACCACGCCGACGGCGTCGGTCAGCACGTTGGTCGCGGGCCTCGTCGCGGCCGCGATCGCAGTCACTCTCGATCGTGCGCGACGCGTACGCGCCGCGCACGCCGGGCTCGTCGCGGGGTTCGCGATCACGCTCGCCGGCGTTGCGACCTCGGCAGCCGGCGGCGGCCGCGGCGTGGCCGGCTTTGCGGTCGCGTGCGTCGCCGGCGTCGCGATCGCGGCGGGCGCCGTCGGGCTCCGCCGCTTCGTGATCGAGGGCGCCGTCGTCGAGTCGGTCGGCGCGGCGGGCCTCGTGTGCGGGCTCGCGATCGCCGCCGCGTCGCCGGTGTGGCTCGCGGCATCGCTCACCGCGACCGCAGTGATGCTGACGCTCGGCGCGCTGCGATCCGATCGGTCGTTGTACCCTCCCGTGGCCCTCGCGGCCGCGCTCGCCGCGACGTGGTCATGGCTCGGCTCGGCCCATGTCACGCTGGTCGAGGCCTACACGCTGCCTGCCGCGGCTGCCGCGTTGGCTCTCGGCATCGTCACGCGGACGACGAGGCCGGCATCGTCGTGGACGACCGTCGCCGCCGCGATCGTCCTCGGCCTCGGCCCCACCGCCGCGCTCGGCATCGCCCACGACGACACCACACGCATCGTGGTCGCGGCGATCGCCGCGTTCTTGGTGCTGCTCGCCGGCGCGCGGGGCCGGCTGCAGGCACCGCTCGTGCTGGGCGCGGCGACACTCGTGGCGCTCGCGCTCGATCTCGTTGCGCCCGAGGCCGCGCGCCTCCCGCGCTGGACGGTTCTCGCCGCCGCCGGTGCCTTGTTGCTGTGGGCGGGTGCGACCTTCGAGCGCCGGCGCGAGGACCTGCGGCGCGCGACGCGCACGCTGCTCGGGTTCCACTGACCCGTCGGCTCGCGCAGACGTTCAACGAAGGAGGTTGGCGCGGTCGTTGGCCTCGAACTCGGCGCGTAGTTCGTCCGCGTCGGCCGCGGTGAAGCGCACGTAGGTTTCGGTACGCGCGGCGCGCCAGAACAGCGGATCGGTCGTCTCCCAGCGTTCGGCACGCAGCGGGCGCTTGTCGATCTTGTTCGTCGCGCCGACCGGGAGCGCGTCGACGACGCGCACGTAGCGCGGAGCCCACTTGGTGCCCAGGTCGCGCTGCTCGGCGAGGAAGGCCGCGAACGCGTCGGGGTCGAACGTGGCCCCGGCCGGCATCTCGATCGCGACCATGACCTGATCACCGGTCCGGCTGTCGGGCACCGCATATACGGCGACGCCGTCGGCTCCGGGAAACCGCGCCAGAATGCGTTCGACCGGTGCCGCCGCGAAATTCTCGCCGTCGACGCGGATCCAGTCGGCGTTGCGTCCGGCGAACCAGTACACACCGGCTTCGTCGCGGTAGCCGAGATCCCCCGACCAGTACCAGCCGTTGCGGGTGCGTTCCGCGTCGGCCTCGGGGTTGTTGTAGTAACCCTCGAAGCGTGACGTGGCGTTACGGCTGACCAGCTCGCCGATTGCCTCGCCCGCGTTCAGGAGCTTGCCGTGGTGGTCGTAGCGGGCTCTCGGTTTCTGTTCACCGGTCACCGGATCGAGGATCACGACGTCGATGCCGTCGAGCGGCCGGCCGAGCGAACCCTTCGGCAATTCCGGGTCGGGAATCATGATGATGGCGTTCTCGCTCGATCCGTAGCCCTCGATCACGGGCGTACCGAAGCGCTTCCGAAACGCGCGCACGTCGGCGGGTGCCGTCTCGGGTCCGAGCACGTACTTGATCGAGTGATGGCGATCGTCTTCGGTCTCGGGCGTCGAGAGAATGTGGTTGAGCGCGCGACCAACCGTGTTGAAGAACGTCACGCCGTAGCGCCGCGCGTCCGGCAGAAAGCCCGACGCCGAGAAGCGGCGGCGCAGCGCGATCGCCGCGCCGGAACGCAGCGCGGGAAAGAGATTCGCGTTCAGCGCGTTGCCGTGGTACAGGGGCATCGCGCAATAGAGCACGTCGTTCGGCGTGAACCGCGAGTCGGCGACCGTACGGGCGGCCCGACCCTGCGTCATCCGCACCGCCTTCGGCGCGCCTGTCGAACCGGAGGTGAACAGCAGCGCGAAGAGCGTGTCGGCGTCCGGCGCGGCGAGCGAAGCGAGGTCGGCGCGGGCAACCGCTTCGGACGCGACCGCAAGCGCCTCCCCCCACGCCGGGCCGTCGACGTCGAGGATTCGCTCGGGGGGAAGGTCGAGTGCGATCTCGTCGAGCACCGGCCGCATGCCGGCGTCGGTGACGATCAACTGGCAATCCGTGTGATTGATGTCGCGGGCGAGCTCGGCGCCGCGGCGCGTCGGATTGATGCCGACGATCGCCGCGCCCGCAAGTCCCGCACCGAGTAACAAGAAGATGAACTCCGGCACATTCTCGAGCAACACGCCGACGTGAAAGGGCCCGGGCCGACGCTGTCGAATCAGCACGTCGGCGCGCACGCGCGCCTCCACGACAACCTCGCGCCACGACCATCGTCGATCCTCGTACAGGAGCCCGTCGGTTTCGTCCTCCGCGCGACTGAGTATCAAGCCGGCCAGTGTCGTGGGAGCGGGCGATCCCGCCTCCGGTCCGGACACCGCGACTTCCTACGCGTGCCACGCGAGGGGCATGGTGTCCATTCCGCGCACGAGACTCGACGCCACCCATCGCGGTTCACCGGCGACGACGTAGTCCGGGTGCCGAGCCAAAAGCTCCTCGAAC
>JAUZEM010000115.1 GCA_030839005.1 Actinomycetota bacterium
GCTCGCGAGCAACGCCGACAATCGCCATTGCATCGGGGCGGTTCGGTGTGATCGACAGGTCGAACACGACGTCGTCGAGGCCGAGGACCTCGCGTACGTCGGCGCCCAGCGGAGCGTCGGCCGGTAACTCGAGGATGCCGGCGTGGTCGTCACCGAGGCCGAGCTCCCGCGTCGAGCAGAGCATCCCCTCCGACACGACGCCCCGGATCTTCCGGCGCTCGATCTCGAGATCGCCGGGCAGCTTCGCGCCGACCCCCGCGTAGGGCACCACCATCCCCGGTGCGATGTTGGGGGCGCCGCACACGACTCGTACCCGGCCGTCACCGAAATCGACGTCGGCGAGCCGGATCCGGTCGGCATCCGGATGCGGGACGACGTCGAGGATGCGGGCGACGACGACGCCGTTCACGTCGCGTCCCGGCTCGTCGATGGCCTCGACTTCGAGCCCGAGCTGGTTCAGGGCGTCGGCAATGTCGGCCGGTGGGGCCGCGAGCGGCGTGAACTCACGAATCCATGACAGTGGAGCGCGCAAGACGGAACCTCAGAACTGACGGGCAAATCGCACGTCGCCGTCCCACAGATTCTTGATGTGGTCGACGCCGTACAGGAGCTGGGCGACGCGGTCGATGCCGAAGCCGAACGCGAACCCCGTGTACACCTCGGGATCGATGCCGACGGCGGTGAACACGTTCGGGTCGACCATGCCCGCGCCGCCGAGCTCGACCCATCCGGTGCGGGAGCACACGGTGCAGCCGGCACCTCGGCAGAACACGCACGACATCGCGAATTCGACCGACGGCTCGGTGAACGGGAAGAAGGACGGAAGGAAGCGCGCCTCGATATCAGAGCCGAACAACGCGTGGATGAACGCCTCGATCGTGCCCAGCAGGTCGCCGAGCGTGATGCCCTCGTCGACCGCGAGCCCTTCGATCTGGTGGAACACGGGCGAATGCCGGGCGTCGAGCGTGTCGCGGCGGAACGCGCGTCCGGGCGCGACCACGTAGATCGGCGGTGGTTGCGATTCCATAGTGCGGACCTGGACCGGCGACGTGTGCGTGCGCAACATCACGGACTCGCGGGCGCCGAGCCGAACGTAGAGCGTGTCCTGCATGGCGCGCGCCGGATGACCGGGCGGGAAGTTGAGCGCCTCGAAGTTGTACCAGTCGAGCTCGACCTCCGGCCCCTCCGCGACCTTGTATCCGAGACCGACGAACACGTCCTCGAGCTCGCGCCAGATACGAGTGACCGGATGCAAGTGGCCGCGGACGTATTCGCGCGGTCCGAGCGTCAGGTCGAGACGGTCGCGCGTCGCCGAGAGCGTGGCGGCTTGCGCCTCGAGCACCTCGAGCCGCGCCGCGTAGGCGGCTTCGAGCTCCGCGCGCGCTCCCGACACCGCTTTGCCAACGAGCGCGCGCTCGGAGCCCTCGACACTCTTGATCGCCTCGCGGATCTCGTTCAGCGCCGACGACTTGCCGAGGAAGCGCCGCTCGGCATCGGCGAGGTCGTCGAGGGCGGCAGCTCGCGAGAACGCGTCGGCACCCTCGCGGGCGACGGACTCCGCCCGTTCTACGAGGTCGTTGGCCACGGTCACCGCAGTGCCCGCCGTTGGCGCGCCGCCTCGAAGAGCAATGTCGTGCCGGCCATCGCGACGTTGAGCGACTCACCGGCCGCCATCGGGATCGTCACCGCGCCGTCGAGCGGCAGCCCGGGCTCAATGCCTTGCGTCTCGTGACCGAGGACGAACGCGGTCGGTGCGCGCAGGTCGAAGGACTCGGGTGCCGCGCCCCCCGCGGCGGTCGCGCCCAGGCACGACACGCCTTGGGCACCGAGCGCCTCGAGGATCTCCATTGCAGGCCCACCCTCCACGATGCGAACTGCGAAACACGCACCGGCCGAGGCGCGCACGACCTTGGGATTGTAGGCATCGACCGATCCCTTCCCGAGGACGATTACCTGCGCGCCCGCCGCCGCGGCGCTACGCATGAGCGTGCCCGCGTTCCCGGGATCGCCGAGCCGGGTCGCGACGAGGGCAAGATCGATCCCGCCGAGCGACTCCGCGCCGCGCCGTTGCATCGCGGCGATCGCGAAGACCGGTTGCGGCGTCGTGGTGTCCCCGATCCGCGCCCCGGCGTAGGTGTCGAGCCCGCGCAAAACGACGCCCGTTGCCGCGACCCGCTCGGCAACGGCCCGCATGTCGGCCGTGGCATCGACCCCGACGTAACACTCCAGCAATTCGACGCCGTGATCGAGCGCGGCCGCGATCACGCGCGGTCCTTCGCACACGAAGACTCCCTCGGAGTCGCGTGCCCGCCGCTCGCGGAGCAGCGCCTTCAGGCGCTTGATCTCCGCCTTCGTCGCGAACTGCTCAGGCCGCGTCGAGGGCACCGCGAGCGGTCTCGACCAGCGCGGAGAAGGCCGCCGGTTCGCGCACCGCGAGGTCGGCGAGCATCTTGCGGTCGACGTCGACCTCCGCGGCCTTCAACCCCGCCATGAAACGCGAGTACGACATGTCGTGCTCGCGACAGGCGGCATTGATCCGGACGATCCAGAGCCGCCGGAACTCGCCTTTGCGCGCCCGCCGGTCGCGGTACGCGTAGCGAAGCGAGTGCATGACCTGCTCGTTCGCCTTGCGGAAGTGACGGCTGCGCGCACCGGTGTAGCCCTGCGCCTCTTCGAGGATCGCACGGCGATGCTTCCTGCCGCTGACTGAACGCTTCACCCGAGCCATCGGACTACCTCCCCAGCATTCGTTTGACGCGCTTCTTGTCGCCGCCGGTGACTTCAGCCGCGCGACCGAGCCGGCGCGTCCGCCGCGTCGGCTTGTGCTCCAGCAGGTGGTCCCGGTACGCCTTGCGGCGCAGGATCTTGCCGGTTCCGGTGATCTTGAAGCGCTTGGCCGCGCCGCGGTGCGTCTTCATCTTCGGCATTGTCGGAGTTCCTGTCGGTCGTTCAGACGTTCGCGGCCTGGGCGGCCGGTTTCGTCTTCGGCTTGCGAATCGGATTGAGGACCATCACCATGTTGCGGCCATCCTGCTTGGGCGCCGACTCGACCACCGCGATCTCGGCAACCCGCTCGGCGACCTTTTCGAGAATCCGCCGCCCCAGCTCCGGGTGCGCCATCTCGCGGCCCCGGAACATGATCGTCAGCTTGACCTTCGACCCTTCCTCGAGGAAGCGCTCCACATGCTTCATCTTGGTGTCGTAGTCGTGCGAGTCGATCTTCGGGCGGAACTTCATCTCTTTGATGACGACGTTCGACGCTCGTTTTCGCGATTCCTTGCGCCGCTGGTCCTGCTCGTACTTGTACTTGCCGAAGTCCATGATCTTGCAGACCGGCGGTTCGGCGTTGGCTGCGACCTCCACGAGGTCGAGACCGGACTCTCGGGCGATGGCGAGCGCGTCGGGGAGGCTTCTCACTCCCAGCTGCGAGCCGTCGGCGCCGATGAGGCGAACCTGGCGAGCGCGAATGCGATCGTTGATGCGGGCGTCGTCTGTGGCCAGTGCGGCATCACCTCGTGTCGTTCGGCCGCCATCGCAAAACGACGGCGGAGCTTTGGGAAGCGTCCACCGTCGCGCCGAGCGTCGCTCGGCTCCTCACAACGGACCCGACGTGACCGCGACCACGAAGATCGGACCAGCCGGGCGGGGACCCTGTCCTTTTGGGTAGCGTCCCACTTCCCTCGATTGTCGACGCGGGAGGATAGTCGAGCGTGAGC
>JAUZEM010000123.1 GCA_030839005.1 Actinomycetota bacterium
CACTACCAAAAGCAGTTCACGCTCGACGAGGTCATGGGCGCCGAGATGATGAGCTACCCGAACACGTTGCTCATGTGCTGCCCGAACACCGACGGCTCCGCCGCGGTCGTGCTGGTGAGCGAGGAGAAGCTGCGCACCCTGTCGAAGGATCAGCAGCGCCGTGCGGTCAAGATCAGCGCGTCGGCGCTCACGACCGACCCGTGGACCGATCACGCGCAGGTGCAGCCCGACGTCAACACGCTCACGCGCAACGCGGCGAAGCAGGCGTACGAGACGGCCGGTGTTTCGCCGCAGGACCTCGACCTCGTCGAGCTACACGACTGCTTCGCGACGGCCGAGCTGGTCCACTACGACAACCTGATGCTGTGTCCTCCGGGTGAGGCCGGCAAGTTCATCGACGAGCGCGGCCCCTGGCGCGACGGCCAAACCCCCGTGAACGTCAGCGGCGGACTGATCTCCAAGGGCCACCCGATCGGCGCGACCGGCATCGCGAACGTGTTCGAGGTCACGACGCACCTGCGCGGCGAGGCGGGAGACCGTCAGATCGAGGGTGCGAAGGTCGGCCTCACCCACGTCATCGGCCTCGGCTCCGCGTGCGCCGTCCACATCCTCGAAAAGTCCGCCGCCTAACCCCCGAATCCCACCGAACTGTTTGGCGTGAAAGTGGTGCACCGCGCCGGAATTCCACCGAACTGTTTGGCGCGAGTTGGGATCAGATTGAGGTCCAGCCGCCGTCTACGCAGACGATCTGGCCGGTCATGAAGGTGCTCGCGTCGCTCGCGAGGAAGAGGAGCGCACCGTCGAGCTCGTGTTCCTCGCCGCCGCGGCCCATCGGCGTGCGCTGACGCATCCAACGTTCCGCCTTATCGTCGCCGAACATCAGTCCCTCGGTCATCTCGCTGCGGAACCAACCGGGCGCGAGACAGTTCACCCGCACGCCCCGGCGCGCCCACTGCGCGCTCAGCTCGCGCGTGAGGTTGACCAGCCCACCCTTGGACGCCGCGTAACCGGCTTCCGGGATCTGGCCGACGCCGACGAGGCCCCAGATCGAAGCGACGTTGATGATCGTGCCGTCCGACTCCGCGGCGATCATCGCCCGCGCGCACTCGCGCGCCAGCTCGAACGGCGCGACGAGGTTGACCCGAAGTGTCGCGGCGAATTTCTCCGTCGTCTCGTCGAACGCGGGCGTCGGTCGACTCGTCCCGGCGTTGTTCACGAGCACGTCCACGCGGCCGTAGTGCGCGAGCGTCGCCGCGACGAGCGACGCCGGCGCGCCGTCCAATGACAGATCGCACGACACGACGTGCGCGTCGCGGAGCTCGGTTGCGAGTTGCTGCAACCGCTCGGTGCGCCGGGCCGCGAGGACCACGCGCGCGCCGGCCGCGTCGAGCACGCGTGCGAATCGGGCTCCGAGCCCGGCGCTGGCGCCGGTCACGATCGCGACCTTGTCGTCGAGCCGGAAAAATGCGAACGGGTCGAGCGCCACGGCCTGGGAATCTAGCGAGGCGCTGTTGTAGCGTCGCCCGCATGGCGAGTAGCGAGATCCGTCCGTTCCGCGTCGAGGTGCCGGAGGACGTGCTCGACGATCTGCGCGACCGGCTCGCCCGTACGCGGTGGCCCGACCAGATTCCCGGGAGCGGCTGGGACTACGGCACCGATCTCGCGTACCTGCAGGATCTCTGTGACCACTGGCGCGCCAAGTTCGACTGGCGCGCGCAAGAGGAACGGTTCAACCGTTGGCCGCACTTCCTCACCGACATCGACGGCCAGCAGATCCACTTCATCCACGCGCGCTCCGACGACTCGAACGCGTTGCCGTTGATCATCACCCACGGCTGGCCGGGTTCGGTGGCCGAATTCCTCGACGTGATCGAACCGTTGCGCGAGACGTTTCACGTCGTCGCACCGTCGTTGCCCGGCTACGGATGGTCGGGCCCGACGACGGAACCGGGATGGGACGTGCAGCGCGTCGCCGAGGCCTGGAAGGCGCTGATGGCGCGGCTGGGCTTCGAGCGGTACGGCGCGCAGGGCGGCGACTGGGGTGCGATGGTGTCGGCGCGCTTGGCGGCGATCGACGCCGACCACATGGTCGGGCTGCACTCGAACATGCTGCTCGCCTTCCCGGCCGACGCGAGCGGGATCGAGCTCACGGAGCAAGAGACTGCCGACCTCGCGGCGGCCGGTGAGTTCATGACGCGCGGCGCGGCGTACCAGGAGATCCAGGGCAAGAACCCGCAGACGCTGGGTTACGGCCTTACCGACTCGCCGGCCGGTCTCGCCGGCTGGATCGTCGAGAAGTTCCGGGCGTGGACCGACAACGAGGGCAGCCCCGACGACGCGGTCACGCGCGATCAACTGTTGACGAACCTCACCGTCTACTGGGTGACCAGGACGATCAACTCGTCGATCCGCTTGTACTGCGAGTCGCGGCGCACCGGCCGGTTCGGACCGACCGGCGAGTACGTGACGGTCCCTACCGCGGCCGCGGTGTTTCCCGAGGAGATGTTCCGGATCCCCCGGGCCTACGCGGAATCGAGGTTCAACCTGGTCCGCTATACGCGCTTCGACCGGGGCGGCCATTTCGCTGCGCTCGAGGAGCCCGATCTCCTCGTGCAAGATGTACAGGCGTTCTTCCGCGACCTGAGGTGATGGCATGCACGATCTCGTGATCAGAGGCGGGTCGGTCGTCGACGGAACGGGCGCTCCCGCCCGCACGGCCGACGTCGCGATCACCGACGGTGTCATCACCGACGTCGGCAAGGTCAAGAGCGCGGCCCGCGTGACCGTTGATGCCGACGGCGCGCTCGTCACCCCCGGGTTCGTCGACGTGCACACGCACTTCGACGGCCAGGTCACATGGGATCCCATGCTCACACCGAGCTGTTGGCACGGCGTGACCACGATCGTGATGGGCAACTGCGGTGTCGGTTTCGCGCCGGTCAAGCCCGACCGGCACGCGTGGCTCATCGGCCTCATGGAAGGCGTCGAGGACATCCCGGGAGCGGCGCTCTCCGAGGGGATCCAGTGGGGCTGGGAGCACTATCCCGAGTATCTCGACGCCGTCGACCGCGCGCCGAAGATGCTCGACGTGGGTGCTCAGGTCCCGCACGGTGCGGTGCGCGGGTACGTGATGGGGGAGCGCGGCGCGAAGAACGAGCCCGCGACGCCCGACGACATCGATGCGATGGCGCGCATCGTGCGCGAGGGGATGGAGGCCGGCGCGCTCGGCTTCTCGACGAGCCGCACGATCGCGCACATGGCGATCGACGGTGAGCCGGTGCCCGGCACCTTCGCGGCCGAGGACGAGTTGTTCGGGATCGGACGCGTGCTCGGCGAGCTGGGCACGGGTGTGTTCGAGCTCGCGCCGGCGGGCGCGCTCGGTGAGGATCTCGCCGCGCCCGAACGCGAGATGGCGTGGATGCGCAAGCTCTCTCAGGCGATCAAACGTCCCGTGTCGTTTGCGCTCACGCAGAACGATCACGATCCCGAGTCGTGGCGGCGGATGCTGGAGCTGTGCGCGCAGTCGGCCGCCGAGGGCGCGCGGGTGAGGCCACAGGTCGCCGGTCGTCCGGTGAGCCTGTTGCTCGGGCTCATGACGTTCCACCCGTTCGCCTACTGCCCGTCGTGGGCGCCGATCGGCGCGGCCTCTCTCGGGGAGAAGGTGGCGGCGATGCGCGACCCGGCGATGCGCGCCACGCTGCTCTCCGAGGTCGACGACGCGATCGCGCCGATGCGACAATTCCTCGATCCCGCGCGCGCGTTCCCGATGGGCGCGGTCCCCGACTACGAGCCGTCGCCGGATCACAGCATCGCCGCGCTCGCCCGCGCCCAGAACCGTCCGGAGATGGAGGTGTTCTACGACGCGCTCCTCGCCGACGACGGGCTCGCGCTCGTGCTGCGGCCGCTCCTCAACTACACCGATTTCTGTCTCGATGCCGTGCGGGAGATGTTGCTGCACCCGAGCAGCGCATGGGGTCTCGGCGACGGTGGGGCCCACTGCGGAACGACGTGCGACGCGAGCACACCGACGTTCATGCTCGCGCATTGGGCGCGAGACCGAACCCACGACC
>JAUZEM010000172.1 GCA_030839005.1 Actinomycetota bacterium
TCAGATCGATGTCCGGAGCGACGTCGGGCAGTTGGTGCGCGGCGGCAGGCGGCCGGTTCGGCGCGCGGCGAAGGAGGTAGCCGCCTTCGAGCGGGTCGCCCACGCAAGCGTCGGGCAAAGTGGCCGCCGTGGCCGGACTCATCACGATCTGGCCCGCGCTCGCGCCGTGTTCCATCGCCACGACTTCGCTCGCCGCCGGCCCGATGACGAGGAGCTCGCGGCTCGGCGAGCCGACGAGGAAGCAGTCGAACGTGCCCGAGTGGACACCGACGGACATCCGCAGCGAGACGTTGCCGGCGGACGTCTTCAGCTTGCCGGCGACGCGCAAGCGCTCGCGCATCGCTGCCGCAGCCCAGACTGCCCGGTGCGCGTGGTGATCTCGGCGAAATACGAGTAAAAGCGCGTCACCGCCGAACTTCAAGAGTCCGCCACCCGCGTCGTACGCGATGGCGAGCAGCTCGGTGAAGCACGCGCCGATCGCGTCGGTCACCTCTTCGGCACCAACGCGGCCGTGGCGGGACAAGCGCTCGGACATCGCCGTGAAACCGGAGAGGTCGGCGAACACCATGGTGCCGGTGATGGGACGCCAAAGTTCGGTGGTCTGCGTCGTTGCCCAGTCGGTGACCAGGCGCGGCACGTACGGTGGCAGCACCGACGCGTTCGTAAGCTCAGCCACCCTGACCCCGCCGAGCTCCACGCACCAACGCTAGATCTCTTGGGGGCGGCGCGCGAGGGCTTGTTGGCGATGTGCGCCACGGTCGGGCTCGTGGTGATGCACGAGATGATCGGCCGACATCAACGGCTCGTGCACCAACGACGCCGGCTCGACCCAACACGAGCGCCGCCGGGCGGGACGTTCGATCCCGCGGCGTCGTAGCTGAGGGTCACCGAGCTGTTCCTGTGGGCCTTGCCCTGGCACTCGACGATGAGGTCGGCGCCGAAGGTCTGGACCTGGCCCGGGGTTGCCGACAGCGTGATCGAGTTCTGGGTCCCGACCGTCACCCAGTCGGTTTCGCCACTCGCTCCCCGCAGGCCAGGCGACCAAATACAACCTGCGGATCCACGCCGCTCCACGCTACATCGCATCACTCTGAGTGGCAATGGGTTGCGCGGACTCGGGCGCTACGGCCCGGCGAGGCGGGTGTGGACCCAGTCCATGATGGCGGTCAGGTAGCCGGCGGGCGTGGACGGATCGGTATTGGTCAGGCCGGCCTTGTTCGTGACGACGTGTACCGAGCAATCGGGCGTGGCGTCGCTGTCGACACATACCGGGAAGTTCTTCGAGCGGCTTGCCGGGCCTTGTGCTGCGATTGCCCGTTTCATTGGCTCGTGGATGCAATCCGTGAGCCCCATCGTGACGTGCGAGCCGTCCCGCAACGGACAACTGATGGGGACTGAACCACACGTATTGACGTCGCCGTGGTTCCAGATGTGCAACAGCGGCACGGTCAGGCGGCCGCTCGACACCAACTTGTCGGGTTCGTTGTCGATGTTCGCGAGGTCCGGATGGATGCGCGCGGCAATGGCCTGAACGCGCGCCGGGTCGCTCTTGTCGGTGCAGTAACCCGCATCGAAGCCCGCCTTCGTCGCTTCGCGGTTCACGATGCTTGCGTCGGCGACCACGCCACCGGGCGCAATGCCTTGGAGCTGCATCGACCATGCGACACCGAACGCTCCCGCGGAGCCCGCGCTCGTGCCGTGCAGGAAGGTCTTCGTGGTGGGGTAGTGAGCTTGCACGTATTCAATGGCGGCCTTGACGCTCAAGGTGCCGTTCGTCGGGCGAGGCTTGCCGTCGGGTGTCGTGTTGGGATTGTGCGGATCGGGTGTGTCGACACCCGCGTAGACGTCGTGGCTGCAATACGAGACCGCGAGCGTGCGGAACTGGGCTGCGTCGGCGCGCACGTTGGCGAGGAGACCATTGTTGGTCAGCCGCGCGTTCAGCGACGCGGCCCCCTCTTCGATCTTCTGAGCCGAGCTGGGTATCGGCTGTCCGTTCTCGTCGAAGTAGCCGGCGCCGCCGCCGTGCATCATGACCCACAGCGGTCGCGACGCCGTGTTCGACGACCCCGTTTTCGTCCCGACGACGAACGTCTGGTATCCGCCGACGCTGCACGGATACGCCGAGTTGCGGTAGTAGTCGTACTTCCAGCCGCCGCTCGAGGTGCTGCTCACGAACGCGATCGACGCCGTATCGCCCGGCGTCGACAGTGGCTTGCACGCGGCCAGGACGAACACCGCCAGTAACACGGCGCCCAACATTCCGAACCGGCGCATGAGAGTTCCCCCTTTGAGTGGGTGCGTGGCGAAGTTAGTAAGCCCGAAGAATGCGAAGCCTTCGTGAGGTGGCGGTCATGTCCTCGACAAGCGTCTGGGTCATCGCGTTTGCGCGGCGCATCGTGGGGTATCGCAGAGGAATGCGGTTCCGGTCCGGCGCGCAGCTCGACACGTCGCAGGTCGACGACCGGCGCGGAATGCCGATCGGGCCGATCGGCGGGGTGGTCGGCGGCGGCGGCATCGTCGGCATCATCATCACGATCATCTTGTTGGTGACGAACGGCGGTGGAGGCGGCCAGGGGCTCACGGTCGGCGGCCATCAGGGCAACCTCGCGACCGACTGCCGAACCGGTGCCGACGCGAATCAGCGTGCGGACTGCCGGATCGTGGCAGTCGTGGACAGTGTGCAGCAGTATTGGTCGACGGTCGTGTCCGGCTATCACCGCGCGCAAACTGCGCTGTACACGCAGCAAACCTCCACCGGTTGCGGCCCGGCCGACTCGGCGGTCGGTCCGTTCTATTGCCCTTCTGACGAAACGGTGTACCTCGATCTCGGGTTCTTCTCCGAGCTCCAGTCGCGCTTCGGCGCGAAGGGCGGTCCGTTTGCGGAGGCCTACATCGTCGCGCATGAATACGGCCATCACGTTCAACACCTCCTCGGCACCGACGCCCGCGTCGGCAATGATCGGCAAGGAGCAGCAAGCGGCTCCGTCCGTCTCGAGCTACAAGCGGATTGTTACGCCGCGGTGTGGGCTCACCACGCCGTGGAAACCAGCTTCATCGAGCAGTTGACGTCCGACGACGTTGCTCAGGGACTTGACGCGGCGGCGGCAGTAGGCGACGACCGGATCCAACGGGAGACGCGAGGCCGCGTGAACCCCGAGACGTTCACGCACGGAACGTCCGCGCAACGACAGCGCTGGTTCTCGACCGGGTATCAGTCGGGAAACATGACCGCCTGCGACACCTTCTCCACGGCCTCGCTGTAGAGTCTCGAAATTGATGTCGGCGGGTCGCCTCGAGGTTGGCGCGCGCGATGTGCTCGAGCGCAACCGGCGCGGTTCGTGGACGTGTCCCTCGACGGTCTTGTATCCGCATCAATGGTTGTGGGATTCGTGCTTCATCGCGCTCGGCGTGGCGCGCTATGACCCGCTACGCGCCGCCGACGAGGTACGAGCAGTTTTCCGGGGACAGTGGACGAACGGCATGTTGCCGCATATGACCTTCGACGAGAACGTCGACGACATCGGCAGTCGCAGGATCTGGAAATCCAAGACCCATCCGCTCGCGCCGCGTGGCGTCGACACGTCATGCATCACGCAGCCGCCCCTCCCCGCCGTTGCCGTCTACCGCGTCGCTCGGGCGTTGCCCGCGCCGAACCGTCAACCGTTTCTGGCGGAATTGTTCCCGAAGCTTCTCGCGTACCACCAGTGGTTGTACGACGAACGCGACCTACACGACTCCGGTTTGGTCACCCTCATCCATCCTTGGGAATGCGGTCTCGACACGACGCCTCCGTGGATGCAGACGTTGGGCCGGATGCCACTGCCGTGGTGGCTGCGGATCGCCGCACGGCTTCATCTAGCCCGTGTTGTGCGCCGAATCCGCAACGACACTCGATACATCCCGGCGGCGGAGCGGCCCTCTGATGACGACGGCTTGCGGATGCTGGTGCTCGCAACCCGGGCGAAGCAACACGGCTTTCAGCTGGAACGGATGCCTCGACTCACCTCCGTGCTCATCGAAGATCTGGCCTTCAATTCAATCCTTGTCGCCGCCAACCACTCACTCGAACTCATCGCGCGTGATCTCGAGGTCGCATTGCCTTCCGCACTCCAGCGGCACTTCGAGCGAACCGACGACGCGTTCGAGCAGCTGTGGGATGAACCTTCGGGTCAGTACTACTCGCGGAATGCGATCACGCAGAATTTGATCAAGGTGCCGACGATCGCAACGTTCGTTCCGCTGTGGTCGGGAATTCCGTCTCGGGCGAGGGCAGAACGGCTGATCGAGCTGCTGCGCACGCCCACGTGCTTCTGGTCTCGCTACCCGGTGCCGAGCGTGCCCATAGACGCGCCCGAGTTCCAAGAGGCCGCGTATTGGAAGGGGCCTACCTGGGTCAACATGAACTGGATGATCGAGGAAGGCTTGCGCAACTACGACCATGTCGAATTGGCCGACCAACTTCGGATGCAGACCCTCGAGCTGGTCGAACGCGCCGGGTGCTCGGAATACTTCTCGCCAATGACCGGCGAAGGCTATGGCGCCGACGACTTCTCTTGGACGGCCGCCCTCGTCATCGACCTGCTCGCGCGCGACCCGGCGTGATCGTCAACGCTCACGCGGAGACGGCACCGGGAAGTCGTCGCTGCCCGGCCACACCGTGATGAGCCTCATGCGGCCGTCGTCGGCGACCTCGCAGAAATCGGTGCCCGGGCCGAGGCTGCCGTCGGGCAGCTTCCACACGAAGCTGTAACGGAAGAAGCCGTGAAAGTACTCGATGGGTGTCACCACTTCGACCGACACGCCACCGCCGGACCGCCCACGCCGTCCCGCGCTGCTCGGCTGCGGTGCGTCCTCGGGTGTCGTCGCCGACATGCTTCCGATGTGTTGCCCGATCATGTCCGAGACGGCGTCGAGCCCGTGCAACCGACCGAGCCTCGGGTCCATGAACACGATGTCCTCGGTGCAACACCGACGGAGGACCTCCACGCGCCGCGCGGGATCGCGTTCGAACCACGCTTCGCCATAGATGACGAGACATTCTTCCGGCGTCACGAATCTGCTCCTTCGGACAAGTCAATTGAGCCACAAACCGATCGGACAGTCCGGCGTAACGCGCGGGAACGTGTTCGCGACGCCAAACCGGTTTGCGAGGGAAGCCTTG
>JAUZEM010000334.1 GCA_030839005.1 Actinomycetota bacterium
GGTCGAGCACACAGTCGACCACGTGCGGCTGCAGGATCACCCCTTGGTTCGCGATGGCCTCGGCGACGAGCGCCATCTCGAGCGGTGGGACCAGCACCTGGTTCTGCCCGATCGCGTCCTGCATGAATTTCGGCTGATTTCGCTGGAACGAACCCGGCACGGGTCCGGTGCTCGCGACGATGGGCGGATCGATGCCCGACCTGTCCTCCTTGGGCGGCGCCGTCTGTACGCCGAATCCTTGGATCCCCGAGGCGAACTTCTCGCCGAGATCGAACCCGACCTGGGCGTAGGTCGTGTTGCACGAGACGATGAAGCCGTCGAGCAACGATCCTCCGCATCTTTCCTTCCCGAAGTTGAACAGCGACACGCCGTTCGTCTGGGGCAGAACCAGGTGATCGGTCACCGGAAAAGTCTTGTCGATGTCGACCTTGTTCTGCAGCGCGATCGACGCGGTGACCGTCTTGAACGTCGAGCCCGGCGGGTAGAGCTCCCGCCACGCGCGGGAGAGCAGCGGGTTGCCGGGCGCGCGCGTGAGAACGGAATACGCGGCCTGGGCCTTCTTCGCGTCGTGCAATGCGAGCTGGTTCGGATCGAAGGTGGGGTTCGAGTACGCGGCGAGGACTCCGCCCGTCGCAACGTCGAGGACGACAACGCTGCCGCGCTTTCCTTGTAACGCGAACGCCGCCGCGCCCTGGGCCAGCTTCGACATCGTCAGGACGACCGTGCCGACCGGCTGCTTGTTCGCGAAGGCGTCGGCGAGGTTGTTCAACTGGAGGCCGAACGTTCGACCCTCGAGGTCGGGGGCGTACGTTTTCTCGACACCGACCGAACCAAGTTGGATCGACTCGTAGCCGACGACGTTGGCAAAGAGCGACGCGGTGTCGCTCGGATATACCCGCTGGTGCTTGAACTCGTCGCCGGACGGTCTCGACAGCGCAACGGCCGCGCCGTCGGCCGTCTCGATGGGGCCACGGTCGCGCCGGAGGTCGGCGAACAGCTTGCGCGGGTTGCCCGAGGCATTCGCGAGCTGGCTGCCGCGTCCGACCTGCAGATACGTGAGCTGGGCGACGAGGCCGACGAAGAGCACGATCATCGCCACACCGACGTGGCGGATGCCGGTATTCATCGTGCCCTCGATGGGATCTCGGCGCGCACCGAGTCGTCGGAGATGCGGAGCAGGATCGCGAGGAGGGCAAAGTTCGCGACCAGGGAGGATCCACCGTACGAGACGAACGGCAACGAGATGCCGGTGAGCGGGATGACCCGAGTTACGCCGCCGATGATCAGGAAGCTCTGTAGACCGATGATCGTCGCGATGCCCGCCGCGAACAACTTGGTGAACGGGCGCGCGGTGTCGACCGCGATCCGGTACGCGCTGCCGACGAAGAGCATGAAAAGGGCGATGACCCCGACCGAGCCGACGAGACCGAGCTCTTCGCCGATCGACGTGAACATGTAGTCGGTGGACGCGAGCGGGACCTGCCAGGGCTGACCGAGTCCGAGGCCGGTTCCCGCGATTCCGCCCGAGCCGAACGCGTACCAGCTCTGAATCGGCTGGCGTCCGCTACCGCTCGCGTTCGGCCACGGGTTGGTCCAATTCTCGACGCGCACGCGTACGTGACCGAAGAGTTTGTACGCGACGAGTCCGCCGATGACCAGGAGGACAACGGTGCCGACCAGATACGCGGACCGACGGGTGGTCATGTAGAGCATCGTTGCGAACACGCCGAAGAACAACAGCGACGTACCGATGTCCTGTTCGTACGCGAGGACGAGGAGCGCCACACCCCATGCCAGAAGTAGGGGCCCGAGATCACGCGGCGACGGAACGAACCACCGTCCGATGCGGATCCGTCCCTGGGTGAGCAACTCGCGCTTGTCGGCGAGGTAGGCGGCGAAGAACGCGACGAGCAATACCTTCGCGATCTCGCTGGGTTCGAAGCTCAACGGGCCCAACCCGATCCACAACCGACCGCCACCACGCGATTGACCGATGCCGGGCGCGAGCGGCAACAGCATGAACACGAGTCCGAGCAGGAGCGCGATGTAGCGGTAACGCGCAAAGATGCGCACGTCGCGCACGACGATCAGCGTGACGACGAAGACCACGATCGCGATCGCGACCCACACCGATTGGACGCGCGCCTGCTCGGCATAGTCCTTGCCGCCGCCGGCGAGTCGGGCGATCATGACGAATCCGAGGCCGTTCAACATCGCGGCGATGGGCAGAAGCGTTCCGTCGGCCGCGGGAGCGAATCGTCGCACCGCGAGATGGGCGACCAGGTACAGCCCGAAGACCCAGGCGAGCAGGATCGCCACGTTGGGAGGAAGCTTGGGTCCGTTCGCGAGCGCGACGAGGACGTAACCGCCGACCGTCACCACGATGACGAGCAGGCCGAGGGAGAGCTCGGAGCGCCGGCGGCTGCGCGCGAAGGTCGAGACGGCAGCCGTCACTAGGGCCCGGCCTTGGCGATCGTCGTGGCGGTGACACGAGGCTTCGTCGTCGTCGTGCGCTTCGGCGCCGTCGTGGTGGTCTTCGGCCTGGTCGTCGTGGTCGAGGTGGTGGTCGTCGTCGCCGCGGCGCGGAGGCGTCCGACGTACGCCTCCGCAGTCGCGCGCGAGCCGCGCGAGCTGTTGGTCTGCACGCGGTCGCGGTCGAGCGCGGGCAACGACCCCAGGGCGACGCCGGTGCGCTGGTCGACGGTCGGGTTCCAGCCCAGCACGCCGCCGGGGACGCCCTTGTAGATCACGACCTCATTGCCCGACGCGCCGACGAAATAGGAACTGCGGGCGTACCACCCGAGCGCGGCGGCGGCGATGCCGACGATGAAGAGGAGGGGCAGGAGAACGAGGATCGCGCCCCGGACCGCGCGTGACCGCGAACCTTTGGGGCGCGGCTCTCGTGGTGCGGGCGGGTCGGGCGGTGGAATGACTGCCGAGCGCGACACGGGAGGTTCCTGCTCGGCGATGACCGTGGTGGGATCGTGCGCCAGCGCTGCGTCGGCTTCGAGCACGTCGACCACGACGACGGTGACGTTGTCCTCGCCGCCCGCGTCATTGGCGGCGGCGACGAGCGCCTCGGCCAAACGCTGTGGGTCGGGCTCCGCGCGCGCCAGCCGCTCGATGTCGCGCTCGCGCACCATTGTGGTGAGCCCGTCGGAGCAGAGCACGACGCGATCGCCCGCTTCGACGTCGAGCGTGTACAGATCGACGTCGACCGGGTCGTCGACGCCGAGCGCCCGCGTGACGATCGCGCGTTGCGGGTGCGCTTCCGCCTGCTCGGGCGTGAGCCTTCCCTCGCGGACGAGCTCCTCGACGAGGCTGTGGTCGTCGGTCGCGCGCCGCAGGGTGCCTTCGTGCAGCATGTACGCACGCGAGTCTCCGACGTGCCCGATGAGCAGCTGACGACCACCGATCGCGACGACGGCCGTCATTGTGGTTCCCATGCCGGCGAGCTCGTCGTCGCCGGCTGCGCGTGTCAGCACCGCGGTGTTGGCGCGCGTGATCGCGTCGTGGAGGGGCGTGCCGTTCGCGATCGCGGCGCGCAATGCCTCGATCGCGGTGTGGCTCGCGACTTCGCCTCCGCGGTGTCCGCCCATGCCGTCGGCTACTGCGAACAGCGCACGTTGATCGTCGATGAGAAAGGCGTCCTCGTTGTTCGACCGCACCCGGCCCTGGTCGGTCGCCGACGCCGCCGCGAGCTTCACCGTTGCGCCTCGAGGACCGTCTCGCCGATCTGGACCCGGTCGCCTTTGCGCAGCTTCACCGGTTCGCCGATCCGCTTGCTGTTCACGAGCGTGCCGTTGGTCGAGCCGGCGTCCTCGACCCACAGGGTGCCGTCGCGGTCGAAGGCGCGCGCGTGCACCTGCGACACGAACGTGTCGAACGTGAGCGGCACTGCGCAGCCGCCGCCCCGGCCGATCGTGACGTCGCCTTCGACCGGGTACGAGCGTCCGCGTTCTGTCTCCGGCGCGACGACGACCAGCCGCCACTCGCGTCGCTTCGACGCGCGACCCGCGCCGGTCGCAGCGGGTGCCGGTAGGGGGACGGCAGGAGCCGCCGCGGTGGATGCGCTGCCTCGGAGCTCGCGGGCGACGATCCAGACGACCCGCATGAGGAAGACGTAGAGCAACGCGAGCAGGCAGAACTTCAGGACTGTGAGGATCGAATCGGACATGTGCCCGTTACGACTCCTGGTACCGGAGAGACGTTGCGCCGACGACGATCACGTCGCCGTCCTGGAGTGAATGTTCCTTCACCACCACCCCGTTGACCTGCGTGCCGTTGGTCGAGCCCAGGTCGACGACGCGGAATCCGAATTCGTCTCGGCGCACCTCGGCGTGACGGCGCGAAACTTGCGGGTCGGAGAGCGGGACGGCGCATTCGGGCATGCGGCCGATGACGGCCGGCTCGTCACCGAGCGCGACGCGGCCGCCATCGGGGAGCACCAGGGTGCTCGTCGTGCCTTGCCCCCCGCCGACGATCTCGGCGTCGATCCGGAGGTCACTCTGGCGGGCGTTCTCGTCGAGCACGAGCGACACCTCGATGAGGCCCTCGAAGTGGTACCCCTCGTCGCGGCCGTGCTCGCGCGCGGCGTCGGCGAGCTCTCGAGCCAGTGCGTCGTGGAATCCGGAGAAGCGCTCGAGGTCGTCGCGCGACAGCCAGATCGTGAACCGGTTCGGCGCGACCGTGCCGCGTACGCCGAGCGTGCGGCCGGTGTCCATCTCGCGCCCGACGCGCCGACCGATCTCGACGGGTTGGAGGCCGCCGCCGCGGAACGCCTTCGAGAAGGTGCCTTCGACCAGCCGCTCAAGCCGTCGCTCGAACCGCTGCAATCCCATCGAGTGATGCTACCGGCGCGACCACCAGCGGAAACGTGCATGTCGGCTGGTACGATCACCCGCTCACACGCGCGAGTGGCGGAATTGGCAGACGCGCAGGATTCAGGTTCCTGTGCCCGCAAGGGTGTGGGGGTTCAAGTCCCCCCTCGCGCACCAACCGGCTCTGCGTCCGGACACGACACTCGCCGGATCACCGACGGTCGCGGCCGTGCCGCTGTCGGAGCTCGGAGTTCCACGTTGTCACCGCGAGCGTCACCGCGACGCAGCCGACGACGATGGTCGCGGTCGCGTCGGCCCAGTGCCAACCAAGCCACCGCGTTGCAGCCGTTCCGGCCAGAGTGACAACGGCTTGCATCGCGCCGATGCCCGAGAGGTGCCCGTCCGAGAGCAGCGCGTTGCTCGAAACCCGGCGCGCGATCGATCGTTTGCGGTTCGAGAGGAGGACGAGCACGACCAGCGAAGCCGCGGCGAGCACGACGCCGGCGTCCGGGGGCTCGCGTGATTGCTCGTTCGCAAGCCGGGCAATGCCTCCGATGACCGCGGCGCAGCCGACCAGGAGAAGACCGACGAGGACGATCCGGTGAGCCAGCGCTTCGAGACTCTCGGACAGCCGGTCATGACGCAGGCCGTGCCGGAAGTAGTACACGAGCGCGATCGACCCGACCGCATCGACCAAACCGATTGCGCCGAAGGCGACGAGAACTGCGGTGCGGCTGTGTATCCCGAGCCAAACCGCCACGGAGCTCGAGGCGACGGTCCAAACCGCGCTCTGCACCGAGACGAGCAACGCGGCGTTCATGTGTGCACGCCGAGGACCCTCGGGCTCCGACATGCTCGTGTTGGTCAAGGCTCCCCGAACGCGCCTGCCGCGCGTGCCGCCTCGATCCGCTTGTCGTCCCATCCGAGCACGTCGCGCACTACCTGCTCGGTGTGTTGCCCGACCGTCGGCGCCTTGGCCGGCATCGGCAGCGTCTCGTCGACGAACTTGATCGGCGTCGGAAGCATGTCGGCGCCGACGTGCTCGGCCGGGAGGAGGTCGATCCGATCCTTGAACTGCGGATCGGCGTACAGCGTCTTGGGCGAGTTGGCGGGCGCGATCGGCGTGTTGAACTCGAGCCCGAACGCGAGCCACTCCTCCGTCGTACGGGTCGCGAAAATGTCGCGCAGGATGATGCGCAGCTCCCTATTACCGCGTGCGTGATCGCCGTACTGCGAACCGGGCCAGCGCTCGAACAGCTCGGGCTGCCCGATGCCCTGGCAGAAGTTCTTCCAGAACTCGCGCTCGGAGGCCATGAACAGAACGTGGCCGTCACGGGATCCGTAGAACTGGTAGCGAACACCCTCCTCCATGCCGCCCGTTCCGGGCGCGCGGCGTTCGAAGTCGTCGGCTTCGTTGCCGGTGACCTCCGACTCGGGCCGCTCGTAGGCGCGCCACGTCTCGCTGCGCAGCCAGTCGATCGCGGCGGCCGCATCGGATTGGGCGATCTCGAGCTGACAGCCCTCGCCCGACTCGCGCGCTCGGAGAACGCCGGCGAGCAGGCCAAGCGCGCCGAAGATGGGGCCGGCGTTGATGCCGATCGACACGTGCTCGGGCATGTAGGCGAAGCCGTCGTCGTCGGTCTTCGGTTGCACGATGCCTGCCCACGCGTCGTACGCGATGCCGTGGCTCGGCATGTCGCGGTACGGGCCGGTCGCTCCGTAGCCGGAGATCGTGCAGAACACGATGCGGGGATT
>JAUZEM010000221.1 GCA_030839005.1 Actinomycetota bacterium
GCTGCACAAGGTGAGCGAGATCTACGACCGCATCGCGTTCGCCGCCGTCGGCAAGTACAACGAGTTCCAGATGCTCCGCGTCGCCGGCGTTCGCCACGCCGACATGAAGGGCTTCTCGTACTCGCGAGAGGACGTCAGCGCGAAGGAGCTCGCCAATGCCTACGCGCAGACGCTCGGCCAGGTCTTCACGCACGAGATGAAGCCGTACGAGGTGGAGCTGCTCGTCGCCGAGGTCGGCGACCCCGACGACGACCACGCCGAGATGTACCACGTGCTCTACGACGGGGTCGTCATGGACGAGCAGGACTACTCGGTGCTCGGCGGGCAGGCCGACCAGATCATCGAGTCGCTGAAGGAGCAGTACCAGGCGGGTATGAGCCTCGGTGACGCGCTCAAGCTGGGAGCGAAAGTGCTCGGCAGCGACGGTGCGTCGCTGACCGCAGATCAGCTCGAGGTCGCGCTGCTCGACCGATCCCGGCCGCGCCGAGCGTTCCGGCGCATCAAGAACGACGAACTGACTTCCCTGCTCGGCTAGTACCAGCGCAGCAAGAGGGCGATCGGGCCCGCGATCAAGACGAACAGGATCAGCGTCGACACCCAGATGACCGGAACCGGTCGCGCTCGCACCGGAGGACGGTCGTCGTCGAGGATCTCGTCGGCTTCGTCGACCTCCGCGACGAGCAGCATCAAGCTGGCCTCGTCGAACTGGTCGTCCGGGACGTACAGGTCGACGCGCGCCATCTCGCCCACCGTCAAGCCGTAAGGGCTGTCGAGGGAACCGCGCAACTGCACGTCGAATCCCTCGTATTCGAGCCGAGCCGCCATCACGCGGGCCCGAAACGATCCGTAGACCGACGTCAGCCGGGTCATCGGCATGAGAGGAAGCATATGGCGGCGCTACATCGGCCCGACCGGGTGCCCGTACACTCACCTCCGGTGGACCGTCGCATCTTCGGCCTCGAGAACGAATACGGCGTCACCTGCACGCTGCGCGGCCAGCGTCGACTCAGTCCCGACGAGGTGGCCCGCTACCTGTTCCGCCGTGTCGTCTCCTGGGGACGGTCGAGCAACGTGTTCCTCGAGAACGGCGCCCGCCTCTATCTCGACGTCGGCAGCCATCCCGAGTACGCGACCCCCGAATGCGATTCGATCCGCGACCTCGTGATCCACGACAAGGCCGGCGAGCGCATCCTCGAAGGGCTCGTACAGAGCGCCGAGCAGCGCCTCCGCGAGGAAGGGATCCGCGGCGAGGTCTTCCTCTTCAAGAACAACACCGACAGCGCCGGCAATTCGTACGGCTGCCACGAGAACTACCTCGTCGAACGCGAGGGCGACTTCTCCAAGTTCACCGACGTGCTCATCCCGTTCCTCGTGACGCGCCAGATCTACGCGGGTGCCGGCAAGGTTCTGCAGACGGCGCGCGGCGCCATGTACTGCATCGCGCAACGGGCCGAGCACATCTGGGAAGGGGTGTCGTCGGCGACGACCCGCTCCCGCCCCATCATCAACACGCGCGACGAGCCTCACGCGGACGCGGAGCGGTTCCGGCGACTGCACGTGATCGTCGGCGACTCGAACATGAGCGAGTACGCGACGTTCCTCAAGGTCGGCGCGACCTCCATCATCCTGCGCATGCTCGAGGAGGATGCGGCACCGTGGCGCGACCTCACCTTGGAGAACCCGATCCGCGCCATCCGCGAGATCAGCCACGACATCACGTGCCGGCGGCGGGTACGGCTCGCGAACGGCCGCGAGCTCTCGGCAGTCGAGATCCAGACCGAATACCTGAACCGCGCGCTGCGCTTCGCCAAGCGACGGGGTCTGCCGCCGATCGAGCAACGCGCCCTCGAGATGTGGGAGCACGTGATGACCCACCTCGAAGACGATCCGCTCAAGCTGCGCACCGAGGTCGACTGGGTCATCAAGCATCACCTCATCGAGGCGTACCGAAAGCGCGGCGATCTGGCGCTGACCCATCCGCGCGTCTCGCTGCTCGACCTCGCATACCACGACGTCACCCGCTCGCGGTCGCTCTACTACCTCCTCGAGCGGCGCGGGCAGGTCGACCGCATGGTCGAAGACGACGAGATCACCGACGCGATGAACAACCCTCCCCAAACGACGCGCGCGCGGCTGCGCGGCGCATTCATCAAGCGGGCCAAGGAACGCAAGCGCGACTACACGGTCGACTGGGTTCACTTGAAGCTGAACGATCAGGCGCAGCGCACCGTTCTCTGCAAGGATCCGTTCAAGTCGCGCGACGAGCGGGTCGAGCGGTTGATCGCCTCGTTGTAACGAGGCCGTCCCGCACTCTCGCTGCGCCCTGCCGAGTCGCGGCTTAGCCTCCGTTCGATGCCGTCGTTCCGGGTGGGAGTGGTCAGCGAGGTCCTTGGCGCACGCGCCGGGCTGCAGCGTGTGCTCGTGGATCTCGGGTCAGCCCCCGAGCGCGCCTACGTGCTGACGCAGCTGATCGGCGCGGTCGCGGTCGGGGACCGGGTTGTGCTCAACACGACCGCCGTCGAGCTCGGACTGGGCACCGGTGGCTGGCATGTCGTGCATTGGAACCTGGCGCGCGACACGTTGACCGTCCCCGGCGCGAACGCGGACGGACTTCCGGGTGCCGGGATGAAGCTTCGTTACACGAGCTTGCAGGTCGGTGTCGAGAACGCGGAGTTGGCCGACGTCGCCGATGTCGGCGGGATGCCGATCGTGGCGGCGGGGTTGCACAGTCAGCTGGCCGCGGTCGCGGTCGCCTTCAAGCACACTCTTCCGAGCGGCCGGCTCGTGTACGTGATGACCGACGGGGGTGCCTTGCCGATCGCGATCTCGGATCTCGTGTGGCAATTACGCGAACGGGGCTTGATCGACGCGACCGTCACCTGCGGGCACGCGTTCGGGGGTGACTTCGAGGCGGTGTCGGCGTACGGCGCACTCGGCGTCGCCCGCCACGTCGCCGGTGCCGACGCGGCCGTCGTCGCGATGGGGCCCGGCAGCGCGGGGACGGCGAGCCGTCTCGGATTCAGCGGGATCGAGGTCGGGCCCGTGCTCGACGCGGCGAGCGCGTTGCACGGCATCCCGATCGCCGCCTTGCGGGTCTCGTTCGCGGACGCGCGGCCGCGACACCGCGGCGTCTCGCATCACAGCATCACTGCACTTTCGGTCGCGACCCGCAGCCGCGTCCGCGTCGCCGTGCCGTGTGTCGGCGGCGAAGACGAGCGAACGATCCGTAGCGACCTCGCGGCTGCTCGCATCGAGGCCCGGCACGAGATCGTCGACGTGGCGCCCCTAGGCGCGGTGGGTCTGTTCGCGGCGCACGACCTGCAGGTCGAGTCCATGGGCCGGACCGCGACCGAAGATCCCGTGTTGTTCGAGGCCGCGGCCGCCGCCGGGGTTCTTGCCGCACGCGCCGTCCTCTAGGCTGAACCGATGCCCGACGCGCCGTCGCGGGTCGAACGCGTCCTGAACCTCCTTGCACTGCTGCTCGACACCCGCCGGGCGCTCACCCGCGAAGAGATCGTCCACGACGTCGCCGGCTACCCCTCGCAGATCACCGCCTATCGGCGAGCGTTCGAGCGCGACAAGGAAACGCTGCGCGGCATGGGGGTGCCGCTCACGACCGAACCGATCGGTGACGGCTCCGAGCTCGGCTACCGCGTACGGCCCGAGGACTACTACCTGCCCGATCTCGGTCTCAGCGTCGAGGAAGCCGCCGCTCTGCGCGTCGCGGTCAGCGCAGTTTCGCTCGGCAGCCACGCGGGGGAGGGCGCGCTGTTGAAACTCGGCGGCCTCGCCGACGAAGCGGTCGCGCCGATCGCGTCGCTCCCGATCGCGCCGGCGCTCGCAACACTCTTCGAAGCATTCCGCGCCCGGGCCGTGGTTCGCTTCACGCACCGCGACCGCGTCCGGACGGTCGAGCCATGGGGCCTCTCCTCGAAGCGGGGTCACTGGTACCTCGTCGGGTTCGACCGCGACCGCGATGCGGTCCGCGCGTTTCGCGCCGACCGCATCGACGGCGACGTCGAGCTCGGCGCGCCCGACGCGTTCGAAGCGCCGCCCGATTTCCGGCCGGACGATCACGTCGAGTCGCGGGCGTGGCTCCTCGGTGACGACCCGGCCGTCACAGTGCGCATCCGCGTCGACGCCGACCACCGGGACGCGATGCTCTCCGAGCTGGGCTCCGACGCGGTCGTCGAAGAGGACCACGACGACGGCGCGGTCGTCGAGATGACCGTCACGAATCGCGCCGCGTTCCGCACCTTCGTGCTCGGGTTCCTCGAGCACGCCGAGGTGCTCGATCCGCCCGACATACGCGCCGACTTCGTCACCTGGCTCGAGCGCGCGGCGAGCGGCGCCGCGTCGTCCGGTGGGTCGTGAGCCCCCGCGCCCTCGCGGGTCCGGAGATCCAGCGCATCCTGGCGCTCGTACCCTGGATCGTCGCGCACCCTGGATCCCCCAAACACGAGATCGCCCAACGCTTCGGTATCACGGTCGAGCAGCTCGATGACGACCTGGCGCTCGTGCTGATGATCGGGGTGCCGCCGTACTCGCCGGGCGACTACCTCGACGTCGAAGACGACGAGGACGGGAACGTCACGATCCGGCTCGCGGAGTACTTCCGTCGTCCATTGCGGCTCACGCCGGCCGAAGGTCTCGCCTTGCTGGCCGCCGGGCGTGCGCTCCTCGCGGTTCCCGGTTCCGATCCCAACGGACCGCTCGCGACCGCGCTGGCGAAGTTGGAGGACGCGCTCGAGCTCCCGGGCCTTGTCGTCGACGTCGGCGAACCCGAACGACTCGCGGCGATGCGCGACGCGGTCGCAGGTCACCGGCGCGTGGAGATCGAATACTGGTCGGCGGGACGCGATGACCAGACGACTCGCCGTATCGACCCCGAGGTCGTGTTCTTCGCGACCGGCGAGTGGTACGTCGGCGCATACTGCCACCGCGCCCGCGACGAGCGAATGTTCCGCGTCGACCGCATCCGCTCGGTCGAGCCGACCGGAGAGACCTTCGAGCCGGGCGCGACCGGATTCGAGACCGGCGACGTGTACACGCCGCGCGCCGACGACACGCGCGTCACCCTCGAGCTCGCGCCCGCCGCGGCCTGGGTCGCGGAGGCGTACCCGACGGAGGCGGTCACGGAGCGCGCCGACGGATCGCTCGAGATCGTGCTCGCCGTCAGTGAGCGCGCCTGGCTCGAGCGGCTCCTCCTGCGGCTCGGACCGGACGCCCGGGCCGTCGCGCCCGTAGAGATCGAGCCGCTCGCGGCCGATGCGGCCCGAAGGATCCTTCGCCGCTACCGCGAGACCGCCAGTTCAGTTCGACCGGCGACTCGTCGACCTGACACGAAGGCGCGCGGGCGCGCATGAGAGGATGCAGCCGGTGAAACCGTCCATGAGCGCCGACCCCCCGTACACGCGGCCGCCCGACGGGGGACCCGACGACGACGGTTACGAGCTGATGCCGGTCCCGCCGGCGACCAGGTCGAAACCCACGTGGGCTGTTGCCCTCGAATGGGCCTTGCTGATCGCCTCGGCGCTGATCATCGCGCTGCTGATCAAGACCTTCTTGTTCCAGGCGTTCTACATTCCGTCCGACTCGATGGTGCCGACGCTCAAGACGAACGACCGGGTCATCGTCAACCGGCTCTCGTACCACCTGCACCCGGTCCATCGCGGCGACATCGTGGTGTTCAAGTCGCCGCCGAACGTCGACCCGTCGGTCAAGGACCTGGTGAAGCGCGTGATTGCGCTTCCCGGCGAGACCGTCGAGGGCCGCTCCGACGGCCGCATCTACATCGACGGCAAGGTTCTGAACGAGCCGTACCTTCCGAAGGGAGATGGCCCCGGTCCCGGTTTCGCCGCCATCAAGGTTCCGAGCGAGTCCTACTGGGTGATGGGTGACAATCGAGCCAACTCCCGCGACTCGCGTTTCTTCCCCTCCCACTTCGTCCGCAAGAAGGACATCGTCGGGCGCGTTTTCCTGCGGATCTGGCCGCTCAACCGTCTTGCGATTCTCTGACCCGGCCGTTCGAACGGCGAATTGACCGATCGTGGAAGACCAACCCCACAACCCAACCGAGCCCCTGACGCCCGTCGAGCCGGTCCCCGACGCGACCACCGCGCCGCAACCGGTTCGCAAGGCGGCAAAGACCGCGATCGAGTGGGTCTTGCTCATCGGTGCCGCGCTCGTCATCGCGCTGGTCGTCAAGGCCTTCTTCTTCCAGGCGTTCTACATTCCGTCGGACTCGATGGTGCCGACGCTCAAGACCGACGACCGGGTCATCGTCAACAAGCTCTCGTACCACCTGCACGCGGTCCATCGTGGCGACATCGTCGTTTTCAAGACACCCAAGGGTCCCGACGGGAACCCCATCGACCCAACGATCAAGGACCTCGTGAAACGGGTCATCGCGTTGCCGGGGGAGACCGTCAGTGAGCAGGACGGCCGGATCCTCATCAACGGCAAGGTGCTCGAGGAGTCGTATCTCCCCGCCGGCATGCTCAGCAATTGCGCGTCGTTCTCGACGCATTGCTTCCCGACCGGTCCGCTCCCCGCCAACCGGTACTGGGTGATGGGCGACAACCGACCGAACTCACGCGACTCGCGCTACTTCGGTGCGATCGCGAAGAGTGAGATCGTCGGCCGCGTTTTCGTACGCGTGTGGCCGCTGAACCGCCTCGGCTTACTCTGACGCGCTCCGCGCGCGGACTGCCGGCTATTCGGCGACCCACTCGCTCACCGTCGCAACCATCCGGTCGGGACGGTCGCAGTAAACGGCGTCGATACCCATCGCGAGCACCGCTCGGAGCTGGCGCACCTCCTGGGTGTCCCACGCGAACGCTTTCACCTCGAAGCGGTGGAAGAGCGAGACGAGGCCCGCGCTCCATTCCGTGTGGTGGAGGTTCATCGCGTCGATCCCGGCGGCCGCGAGCTCGTACGCGTGCCGTTCGAGCGGCGCGCGGATCGCGGTACGCCGCTCGGAGTGCACGAGCTGCACCCGCTTCTCGTCCCGCAGCGAGCGCAGGAGCGCGACGTCGGGCGAGCAGACCCAGAGCCTCTCCAGGGCGTCGTGCGCGCGGGCGACCTCGAGCAGGCCAACGGCCGCGGCCGCGGTCTTCACATCGACGGAGCACTCATACGCCGAGCCGAGCTCTCGGTACACGTCGGCGATCCGGGGGATCCCGTACGTCGCCAGCTCCTCGGCCGTCGCAGATGAGATCTTCCGGCGCCTCAGGCCCTTCGCGACGACGGGATCGTGAGCACAGACCACCTCGCCGTCGACCGAGAGCCACACGTCGGTCTCGAGGCCGCTCGCACCCTGGTCGAGCGCGGCGCGAAACGCCGGAATCGTGTTCTCGGGCTCGACGAGGCGCGCGCCACGGTGGGCGAAGGTGATGACGGCCACGGCCACTCATCGTGCCATGCGTGTCCGACACTCGCACCGATATGAACCGGGCCGCGGACCAGGAGCCTCAAGCGGCCCCTGAGGCCTGCCGAAGGGTGTGTATCAGCCGCCAACCGGCGGTTCTTTCCGACTCGAGCGGACCAGGGATGGGTGACGCGGTGACAACGATCCGGGCCAACTGCCCTACCTGCGGCGACGTGCAGCTGACTGCCGACGACCTGACCGTTCGGGTCTGCGCCGACGACGAGCGCGGCTCGTACTGCTTTCGCTGCCCGGACTGCCGTCTGGCG
>JAUZEM010000228.1 GCA_030839005.1 Actinomycetota bacterium
TCGCACGATCTCGCCGCACACGGGAAAAAGTGAAGTGACCCGGCCCCACCGCCAAGAAACACCGCCGAGAAACCGGTCGCGGAGCGAGGTTTCAAGGGATCCGCAACATCCTACACCCGGCAACGCCCGGGCGCATCCTCGCGTGTCAACACTCGGCCGACGGGATCGCTTCCTGAGTCATGCCTCGAGGAGGCGAGCCATCAGCGAATGACCGGGAACTGGAGTGCACCGAGCGGTCGCGGGCTCGGTGTAGCACCCGCCCGAGCCCGAACGCCCAGAGCCCGAACGCCCAGAGCCCGATCGCGACGAGTCGTAGAGCAAGTACGGCACCGGATCAGCACTGTGGGTTTTGGTGTCGCACGGTGTCGCGTGATCGGGCAGCAGCAGGATCCGGTAAGGCTCGTCTCCCGCGTCGAGCGCATCGACGACCGGCCCGATCACTTCGGTGTCCCATCGTTCGAGCGCGTCGACCTTGATGTCCGAGCGTCCTTGATGTCCCGCCTCATCGGTGGCCTCGATGTGCAAAACGAAGAGGTCGCGATCGGCGAGCGAGCGGATGCATGCCTGCGCCTGCGCGCCGTAGTCATTGTCGAATCCGGCAGTCGCGCCCGGCACGTCGACCACCTCGATGCCCGTCAGCACCCCGAGGCCCTGCACCAGATCGACCGCCGATGACATTCGGCCCTGCACACCGAACGTCGCGGCGAACGACGGCAGCGCCGGCTTCACGCCCTGACCCCACAACCAGATCTGCGTCGCGCTCGATCCCACCGAACGAGCCGCGTCGCGCACGACGGCGCGCGACGCATCCATCAAGGCGTTCACGTATGGCGCGGACGCACCGCGCGGGAAGACGGCCGGTTGCCCGGTCAGATCGTGCGGCGGGATGCACTCGGCGTCGATCCACGCACGAGGCACGACGCAGAGGTGGCGGTACTCGACGCCGGGATGGAAGCGCACGCCGGCGCGGCCATCGCCGAGAGCGGCATCGAGCGCCGCGACGATCGGATGGCTCTGTGCGTTCGTCGGATGCCCGGCCGCGAAGTCGACCATGATCGGCACCGCCTCGTCGGAGAGCGCGACGAGGTTGCACCGGTACGCGACCTGGTCGGGTTCGAGCTCGACGCCCATCGCCGCGGCTTCGATCGGCGCGCGGCCCGTGTGGTACCGGGCCGGGTCGAAACCGAGGATCGACATGTTGCCGACGTCGCTGCCCGGAGGCAGGCCCGGCGGGATGACGGCGGCGCGCCCGACGGCGGCATTCGACGCCAGCGCCGCCAGACGCGGCATGCGCGCGGCTTCCAGCGGCGTTCGGCCGCCGAGCTCAGGCAGGGGCACGTCGGCACAACCGTCGGGCACGAATACGACGTACTTCATCGCGCGCATCATACGGGTGGTCACGAATCGCGACTTCGAGGTAGCCGCGCGGGCGCGCAACGGATATGCCCGTACGCTGCACGCCGTGCGCCGCTCGTGGGTCGTCGCCGGTGCGCTCGTCCTCGCGGCATGCAGCAACGGGTCGTCGCGCGAAACGACATCCACCCTGCCGATACCACCGACGAGCCCCGCGCCCACGGCGACCACGACCACGAGCACGAGATCCGGCGCATCGCCGTCGACGCAGCCGGCCGCTCCGCCCGACCTCGCCCGCGTGCGGCTGACGCTCGCCCCGTTCGTGTCGGGTCTCGGCAGCCCAGTCGCGCTCGCGTGGCGCGCGCACGACACGCACATGTTCGTGGCCGAGCAAGGTGGTCGCGTCCGCGTCGTGGATGCAAACGGCCGGCTCTCACCGACGCCCGCCCTCACCGTCGGGCCGCTCTCGCGAGGCAACGAGGAAGGGCTGCTCGGCATCACGTTCTCGCCCGACGGGTCGAAGCTCTACGTCGACTACACCGACCCCGACAACAACACGCATGTCGACGAGTACACGATGCGCGGCGAAGTCGCGGTGGTGTCGACGCGCCGTGCGGTCCTCGTGCAGCGCCAGCCATACTCGAATCACAAAGGTGGGGAGGTGATCACGGGTCCGGACGGGATGCTCTACGTCGGACTCGGTGACGGCGGCAGCGAGGACGATCCCGATCACGTCGGCCAGAACCTCGCCACGCTCCTCTCGAAGATTCTGCGCATCGATCCCGCCGCGAGGGGAAGCGCCCCCTACTCGGTCCCGGCCGACAATCCGTTCGTCGGACGGCCCGGGGTCCGACCCGAGACATGGATGTGGGGCCTGCGGAATCCGTGGCGTTTCTCGTTCGATCGCAAGACCGGCGACCTGTGGATCGGCGACGTGGGCCAGAACGAGTACGAGGAAATCGACCTCGCACCCAAGGGCGAGAAGGGAATCAATTGGGGATGGAGCGCGCGCGAGGGCTTCCACCCGTTCCGTGGCGCGGCACCGAATGGCGCGCGCGATCCGGTGCTCGAGACGCGTCACTCCGATGGCAACTGCGCGATCGTCGGCGGCTACGTGTACCGCGGGCAGGCGATACCCGCGCTCGACGGCGTGTACGTGTTCGGCGACAATTGTCGGCCGAACCTCGTCGGCGCCTTCGCCGCCAACGGACGCCTGATCGCGCAGCGCGACCTCGGCGCGACCGTCTCCCAACTCACGACGTTCGGCGAGGATCTGAACGGCGAGCTGTACGCGGTGGCACGCGGCGGGACGGTGTTTCGGCTCGCCGCCGGATGACGAATTGCCGGATGACGAGTTTGCCGGATGACTAGTTAGCCGCGCGCTTGAGCACCATGGCGCCGACGCGGCGCGTGATCGCGTGCGGCGTGACCATGGAGAAATTGCCCATCACCTTGTTCAGACCGCCGGGAATGACGATTGCCCGGTTCTTGGCGAGACCCTCGAGCCCGGCGCGGGCAACCTCGGGCGCGTCCTGCCACATGAACCCCGGCACCTCGCTGGCCGGCACGCTGGCGCGGGTCTGGAATTCGGTGTGGGTGAATCCGGGACACAGTGCGGTAACGGACACGCCCGTTCCCTTCAACTCCTCGTGCACAGCCTCCGTGAACGAGGTCACGAACGCCTTCGTCGCGCCGTAGGTCGCGTTGGAAGGGCCCGGTTGGAAGCCTGCGAGCGAAGAGACGTTGAGGATGCCGCCGCGACCGCGCTCGGCCATCGCGCTCGCCGCCGCGTGGGTGAGCCGGACCAGCGCGATCACGTTCAGGTTGATCTCGCGGATCTCGGTCTCGACGTCGAGCGTGTGGAACGGACCGAACGAGCCGAAGCCCGCATTGTTCACGAGGATGTCGACCGTGCGGGCCCGTGCCTCGACCGCTCCCAGCTGCTGGGGATCGGTGAGATCGGCCGCGAGCACCTCGGCGCGGCCGCCGCCCAGACCGTCGATCTCCTTCGCGAGCACCTCGAGGCGCGCCGCATCACGTGCGACGAGCACCACGTCGCGACCGCGTTCCGAGAGCTGGCGCGCGAACTGCTCGCCGATCCCGACCGACGCACCCGTGATCAATGCAACGGGTTTGTTCATGGGCTGATCCTTTCGTACCTGCGACTGGGCGACTAGCGCCTACTGCCTGGTGCGGCGCCTACTGCCCCGGTTGGGTATGCGTTGTGCGATCGATGTCGGCGATCAGCGTGCCCTTCACGACGATGCGCTGCGCCGCGCTGTGCTTCGGATGACACGCGATCAGCGTGACCGTCGGCGTCGGTGTCGGATCGGTCACGAAAATGTCGTTGGGTCCCACGATTTGCGTGCCGGTGACCTTGTACACACAGTCCCTTCCGGGCATGCGGAACACGATCTGATCGCCCGGAGCCACGAGGTCGAGGTTCAGGAACGGATGCGAGTGCGTGACCCTGTGGCCGGGGAACACGGCGTTGCCAGCCTGGCACGGCAACGCGGATCCGGGCCAATGACCGGGCCCGTGATCGATCACCGTAAGGGTGATCCCCTCGAACACCGGGTGCAAGAGCCCGATTTTCGGGATCTCGATGGTGCCGATCTGGATGATCGGCGACGGCGCGTACGGATCGGCCGGTGACGGCTGGGGGTGCGGCAACTTGCTGAGGTCGACGGTCGTCGTCGTCGCATGCGTCGTGGCCGTGCGGGCGGTCGTCGCGGTCGTCGTCGCCGGCACGAGGAGCGGTGAGTCTTCGGCGGCGCGCGTGTCGCCCCCGCTCATCACCGCCGCGGTCGTGAGCGCGGCGGCGATCACGATGCCGAGCGCGCTGACCGCCGCAATCCATCGCTTCCTCGTCATCGTGGTTCCGTCCCTGCTCTCACCTAGAGGCCCAATTCCTCCACCACCACGTCGACCGACGCCTCGACGGCCGGTCTCGCCTCGATCTGAGCGATGGCCCGGTTCGGATCCTTCAACCCGTGGCCGGTAACGGTGCACACGATTGTTTCACCCCGCTCGACCAATCCGGTGGCGGCCGCCTGCAAGAGCCCCGCCACCGACGCCGCCGACGCCGGCTCGACGAACACACCTTCTTGCGACGCGAGCATCCGGTACGCCTCGAGGATCTGTGCGTCGGTCACCGCGCCGATGTGCCCGCCCGACTCGTCGCGCGCCGCGATCGCGCTGTCCCAACTCGCCGGATTCCCGATCCGGATAGCGGTCGCGATGGTCTCCGGATACGGGACGGGCTCACCGTGCACCAGCGGCGCCGATCCCGCCGCCTGCCAACCAAGCATGCGCGGCCGCTTCGAGACGACACCGTCACTCGCGTACTCGACGTAGCCCTTCCAGTACGCCGTGATATTGCCTGCGTTGCCGACGGGAATGCAGTGCACGTCGGGTGCGGCGCCGAGCGCGTCGCAGATCTCGAACGCGGCCGTCTTCTGACCCTCGATGCGGAACGGGTTGATCGAGTTGACCACCGTGACGCCGCCCCGTTCCCCCAGCTCGCGCACGACGCGCAATGCGTCGTCGAAGCTGCCCCGGATCGACACGACCTTCGCGCCATGGATCAACGCCTGCGCGAGCTTGCCGAGCGCGACGTGACCGTCCGGGATGATCACGGCGGCGAGCATCTCGGCCCGGGCCGCGTAGGCGGCCGCGCTCGCGGAGGTGTTTCCGGTCGACGCACAGACGACCACCTTGGCGCCGTCCTCGGCCGCCTTCGAGATCGCCATCGTCATCCCGCGGTCCTTGAACGACCCCGTCGGGTTCGCGCCTTCGACCTTCAACATCACGAGCGCGCCGACCGCATCGGAGAGGCGCGGCGCGTCGACGAGCGGTGTGTTGCCTTCGCACAGTGTGACGAGGGGCGTTTTCTCCGTGACCGGCAGCCGCGCGCGATACGCGTCGATGATTCCGTTCCAACGAACCACGACTATTCCTCGCCTCCGACGACGCGCAGCACTGATCCGATTCGTCCGACGACGTCGAGCTCCCGTACGTCGTGGATGGTCGCGGTCAATGCGGCTTCGCGCGCGAGGTGTGTGACAAAGATCAGGCGCGCGCCCGCGCCCTGGCCCTTTTGCTGCATCGATTGGATCGAGACCTGGTGCTCGCCGAACACGCCCGCGATCGTGGCGAGCACGCCGGGCTGGTCGACGACGTCGAGGGAAACGTAGAACTGCGACGCGGTCTCGTCGATCGGACGGATCGGCTTGCGGACGAGATCGCCGATGGTCGCTCCGCGCGCGCCGGCGCGAACATTCTTGGCCGCGTCGATCAGATCGCCGAGCACCGCGCTCGCGGTCGGGCCGCCGCCCGCGCCGCGGCCGAGCAGCATCAGCTGGCCGACAGCCTCTCCCTCGATGAACACCGCGTTGTAGGAGCCGCGAACCGACGCGAGCGGATGATCGATGGGCACCATGGCCGGATGTACGCGCGCGCCGACGCCACCGTCGTGCTCCTCGGCGACGGCGAGGAGCTTCACCACGTAGCCGAGCTCCTTCGCCGCGGCGATGTCGTCGGCGGTGATCTTGGTGATTCCTTCGCGGTACACGTCGCCCGCGACGATGCGGGCACCGAACGCAATGCTCGCGATGATCGCGGCCTTCGACGCGGCGTCGAGCCCCTCGACATCGGCGGTGGGGTCGCGTTCCGCGTAGCCGAGCTCTTGCGCCTCAGCTACCGCTTCCGCGAAGCTCGAGCCCGCTTCGGTCATCTGCGTCAACACGTAGTTCGTCGTGCCGTTCACGATGCCCATCACGCGGGTGATGCGCTCGCCCGCGAGCGACTCGCGCAACGGTCGCATGAGCGGAATTCCGCCCGCGACCGAGGCTTCGAACAGCAGGTCGACACCCGCCGTCTCCGCCGCGTCGAAGAGCTCGTCGCCGAAGTTCGCCAGCAACTCCTTGTTCGCGGTGATGACCGGCTTCCCCGCCTTCAGGGCGGTCAGGATCAAACGGCGTGCCGGTTCGACGCCACCGATCACCTCGACCACGACGTCGATCTCGGGATCGCTGACGACCGCGTCGGCGTCGTTGGTCAACGCGCCCGGCGCGAGGTCGACATCGCGTTCCTTGGCCACGTTGTGTACCGCGACCCGGGCGACGTCGAGCCTGACGCCGGCGCGTTGGGTGATGAGGTCGGCGTTGGAGTCGAGCAGGCGCACCAGCGCGCCACCCACGTTCCCACAGCCCAACAATCCCACCCGCACGACGTCGGTCACCCCGCCATTCTCGCGGATGGGTCGACCCGCCCTGAGCCGATCGCCGCGAGGAGCGTCCGGAGGCGGGCGGCGCCGGGGCGGCCGACCGTGCCGATCTCGTCGAGGCGACCGCGAACCGCGCGGATAGTGACGAGGCGGCGAGACCGAGCGCTCGCGAGGGCCAGCTCGAGATCGTCGGTGCCGAGCACACCTGCGAGGTCGATGATGGTCCGCACCGGCGACGTGACCGGAAGTCGCTCGACGCGGAGTACGTCGTGGTCATCGATCCGGTTGACGCGGTGAACGAGGACGCCGCGGACACGCGGCGCCCGCGTCTTGAGCACGATCAGCTCAGGGCGGTCGAGCGTCGCGCCACGGATGCGCCAGATCGCGGCCGCACTCGCGTGCGAGAGGGCGCACTCCGGTCCGGCCCATAGGACCGCGGCCCAGTGTGCGCGCGTGGTCGAGGCCGGCGTCGCCGCGTGCCGGTACACGCCGGGCAGCACACGCTCCCACACGCGGGCACGCACCCGGCGCTCGATCTGACTCGCGCTGAATCCCGATGCCGTCGCCTGCGCGCGCGTGAACACGCCCTGTTGTACAACGGCGACCTCGGCCAGGCGGGCGTCGGCCGCCAGCGTCGACATCGTGTCTCCCCCTGTGTTGCTACGACACCGGGGAAGGCAAGGGAAGGCGAAGGGCGCGATCGGAGGTTAGGCGTCGGCGTCGAGCCGGACCAGATCGGCGTCGGTCTCTCGCCGCACGACGACGCGCGCCGCGCCGTCGCGCACGAAAACGACCGCCGGTCGGGTCACCTTGTTGTAGTTGGACGCCAGCGAGTGGCCGTACGCGCCCGTCACCGGTGTCGCCAGAACCTCGCCGACCGCCAGGTCGCTCGGTAACGGGGTATCGCGAACGACGATGTCGCCCTGCTCGCAGTGCTTGCCCGCGATCGTCACGAGCGTCGTGCGATCGGAGGTCGCACGTGCGGGCAAAAACGCCTCGTAGCGCGCGTCATACGTGACCGGCCGCAGGTTGTCGCTCATGCCGCCATCCACCGCGACGTATGTGCGAACGCCGGCGATCGCCTTGATCGTGCCGATCGTGTAGAGCGTGATGCCCGCCGGCGCGACGATCGACCGACCGGGTTCGGTGAGCAGTTGCGGGCGCGATCGCACGCCCGCGTCGGCGAGCGCCTTGCCGACGGCCTCGTGTACCGCGATCGCGTACTGCTCGATCGTCGGCGCGGTGTCCTGGGACAGATAGCGCACACCGAGGCCGCCACCGAGGTTGAGCTCTTCGACCGGCGAACCGACCTCGACCTCGATCGTGCGGACGAGGCCGACCATCTTGTCGACCGCGCGTTCGAAGGAGTCGAGCCGGAAAACCTGCGATCCGATATGACAGTGCACACCCGCGAACCGAAGCACGCCCCGACCGACCACGCGCCGCACCGCCGCCAACGCCTCGCCGCTGTCGAGACCGAATCCGAACTTCGAGTCCTCGTTGCCGGTCTCGATGTACTCGTGGGTATGCGCTTCGACGCCGGGGGTCACGCGTATGTGCACCCGCGGGGCGGGCAACCCGGCCTCTACCAAGGTCTCGAGCCGTTCGAGCTCGTCGGCCGAATCGACCGCGACACGCCCGACACCCGCCTCGAGCGCGCCTCGCAGCTCGGCCGTCGACTTGTTGTTGCCGTGGAACACGATCCGGTCGGGCGGGAACCCCGCGGCCCGCGCGACATACAGCTCGCCGCCGCTCGCGACATCGAGGTGCAAACCCTCCTCGTGCACGAGGCGCGCCATCGCGACGCACAGGAACGCCTTGCTCGCATACGCCACGCCATCGCCGAACGCGGAGCGATAGGCGCGGCACCGAGCGCGGATGTCGGCTTCGTCGTAGACGTACAGCGGCGTGCCGAACCGTTCGGCCAGCGACGCGAGGTCGACGCCCGCAATCGCGACCCGGCCGGCGGCGTCGAGCGTCGCCGACGCGGGGAGCAGCGAGGCGTCGAACGCGGTCACGCGTCCTCTTCGTCGACGGAGTCCTCGTCGTCACGATCGAGCCGCGACATCTCCTCGGGCGCGTGCACACCGAGCACCGCAAGCGCGTTCGCGAGCCCGATCCGACAGGCTTCGTTGAGCCAGAGCCGCGCCTGGGTCAGCTCCGCGTCGTCGGAGAGCACTTTGCAGTCCCGATAGAAGCCGTGGAACACGCCCGCGAAATCGCGCGCCCAGGTGCTGATCTTCTGCGGTGCTCGCAACTCGGCCGCTTCGTGAATCGCATCGGGATAGTTGGCGAGCGCGCGCAGCAGTTCGGCCTCGCGCTCGTGGACGAGCACCGAGAGGTCGACCTCGGCAAGCGGCCTTCGTACGACGCCTGCGCGCGCGGCTTTCCGGCCGATCGACGCGATCCGCGCGTGCGCGTATTGCACGTAGTACACGGGGTTCTCGCGCGATTGCTCGGTCACGACGTCGAGGTCGAACGTCTGGGCGGTGTCGATGCCCTGCAGCAGGAAGGTCATGCGCGCGACGTCGGGATCGACCTCGTCGAGGATGTCGGCGAGCGTCACGATATTGCCGGTCCGCCTCGACATGCGGACTTCGTGGCCCTCCCTCACCACTTTCACGAATTGCCCGAGAATGATCTCCGGCTCGCCGGCCGCGAAGCCGAGCGCTTCCATGCCTGCCTGCAACGACTTCACCTGTCCGTGATGATCGGCGCCCCAGATGTCGATGAGGTGCGTGAAGCCGCGCCGGAACTTGTCACGGTGGTAGGCGAGGTCGTTGCAGAGATATGTCGTGCTGCCGTCGCTGCGCACGAGCACGCGGTCGCGCTGATCGCCGAATTCGCTGGAACGCAACCAGCGGGCGCCATCACGCTCGAAGACGAATCCCTTCGCCGTGAGCTGCGCGAGCACGTCGGACACCTCGCCGCGGTCGTGCAATGTGCGCTCGGAGAACCAGGTGTCGAACTGCACACCGACCCGCGCGAGGTCGTCCTTCAGGCTCTGAACGACGAGGCGGTGGCCCCACTCGGACGCATCCTCGGGCGTGACGTCGTCACCGAGCTCGGAGTGCAGTCGCGCCGCCATGTCTACGAGGTACTGGCCCTGGTACCCGTCTTCGGGCGGGTCGATGCCCCGGTAGCGCGCGTAGAGCGAATCGCGGAATTTGTCGAGCTGGGCGCCGGCGTCGTTGAGGTAATACTCGCGATGCACCTCGGCGCCCTGCGCCGCGAGCAGGTTCGCGATCGCGTCGCCGACTGCGACCCAGCGCCCACCGCCCGCATGCAAGGGCCCGGTGGGATTGGCCGAGACGAACTCGAGGTTGATCCTTCGTCCCCTGAGCACCGTCGAGCGGCCGTATCCGTCGCCCGCCGCGACCACATCACGCAGGACGTCGTGCAACCACGTCGGCGCGAGGAAGAGATTGAGGAAGCCGGGCCCGGCAATCTCGACCTTGGCGAGATGCGGGACGGCATCGGCCTCGAGCGCGACCTTGACCTGTTGCGCGACATCGATCGGTTTGGCGCCGACCACACGGTTGAGTTGCAACGCCACATTCGACGCCCAGTCGCCATGGTCACGGCTGCGAGCGGGGTCGAGACCGATGCCGCCGGGCGGCTCGGGGAGACCGGCCCGCTCGAGCGCGCGGCCGAGCGCAGTCCGAAGGTCGTCTCGAATCATGGGGGCGACTTCACGGATGCTGGATCACGGGGGGCTGGCACAAGATTCGCTCGTGGGTCAGCGGATCGTACATTGTCGTCAACGTGACACCTTGTCCTGTTTCACGCGAGGCGCGTGCATCACTATGCTGAGCGAGCAAGCGGGGACGGGGTTCAAACGGGGGCGGCGCGCCAAGTCGCGGTGCCGTTGCGATGGTCCAGGGAGGGCATCGTGTCGCAACAGTCGGGTATCGCTCGTGGGCTGGGGGCGCTGTTCCCCGGTCCCACGGGCCACCGCGCGACGAGCTCCGCCTCGGCCGGCTTCGACGCTCCCAGCGGGGTAATGCGGATGAATGCGCTCGGCGAGGATTTCGCCTCAGCGGTTGCCACGAGCGAATCGGGCATCGCACTCATCTACAAGGCTCTCGACGCGCTCGTCGAGCAGTTCGCGCTCGATGATGCGGCCGTGGTGATCGAGGAAGCGAGCCTCGGCCCGCAGGTGTTCTGCGCCGGCCGTCGCCCGCTCGGCGCCGACGACGAAGAGCTGCTCGTCTCTGCGCCGGGCCTCTACACCCGCCCCGCGCTCGACGACCGCACCTTCGATCGGTCGATGATGCTGACCCTGTGCGTCCTGGCGCTCCGCCTCGACGCGTTGAGGTACGACGCGTGGCACGACTCCCTCACGGGCCTGTACGACCGGCGCAGCTTCGACCGCCTGCTCGAGATGGCGGTCGCCCGCAGCAGCCGGTACGGCTGGCCGTTCACGCTGGTGATGCTCGACCTCGACCACTTCAAGACCATCAACGACGAGCAGGGCCACCAAGCCGGCGATGCCGTCCTGCGCGACCTCGGCGAACGCTTCCGGCGCGCGCTGCGATTCGGTGACAACGCGGGCCGCATCGGCGGCGACGAATTCGCGATGATCCTCCCGAACACGGAACCCGATCTCGTCCCGGTCCTGCTCGACCGTGTGCGCCGGGCCGAGGGTGTCGAAAGCCCGTGCCCCGGTTTCTCGTTCGGAGTGGCGCAGTGCCCGCAGGAGGCGACGGAGTTCGACAAGCTCGTGCAACTCGCCGACGCGCGGCTCTACGAAGCGAAGCAGGCGACGCGATGAGCCGGCCGGCGCGCGTCGAAGCGGTGTGGTCCATCGACGATCTCGAGCTCGAGCTACGCAAGCTCCCCGGCGTACGTTCAGCAGGCTTCGACGAATTCGACGACGTGTTGCTCGTGCAGCTGCACGTCGTGGATCGCCAAGAGAAGATCGATCACCCGGACCGCAGCGACCAGCCCGTGCCGGTTTCCGCGTCGCGCATCGCGGCACGGCACTCCGACCGGCCGGTCACCGTAGAGATCGTGCGGTGGCGCAATGCGCCGCCGGTCGAGCCACCGCTCCTTGCCCCCGCGGCGTCCGAGACGGTCGAGACGGCCGAGACGGCCGAGACGAACAAGGCCGCCGACGCCGACGAGGTCGCGCCGACTCGCCCGGCGGCGCTCGAAGGAAGCGGCGAGCCGGCCCGAGCCCGCCTGCTCGCGGTGCTCGCGTTTCCCGACACCGACGAGCTCGAAGTCCACCTCGTGTTCGACGGCCGGCGCACCATCGGTCGCGCGCCCGTGAGCAGCGGGATCGAAGGCGCGGTCGCCGCGACCGTCGACGCCGTCCGCGACCTCGGCACCGGCATCAACGCCCGCATCGTCTGGGTGCGCGCGCTCGAAGATGTGGGCGACGGCAACCAGAGTGTCGTCGCCGTTGCATTCGACGGCGTCGACGCCCGCTCGCCGGTGCGTTACGGGTTGTCTGCGGGCACGAGCCTGATCGACGCGGCGGCCCGCGCCACGCTCGACGCGCTCAACCGCCGTCTGAGCCGCGCGGTCTGATCCGCTCTAGCCGTCGGATGGCGCCGGGTCCGTCGGGCCCGCCCGCCGCAGGAGCACGTGCGCGGCCGCGACGGCGGCGCGCAGGTCGACGTCGTTCAACCGCCACGTCTTCGCGAGATGGGCGAACACGCGGTCGTCGCCGACGCCACGCGCCAGCAACAGGCGCGCGGCGATGACCGGTGCTACATCACGACCCATGTCGGTTAGATCGGCGCCTGTCCCACCGACGTGAGGGCGGAATACG
>JAUZEM010000351.1 GCA_030839005.1 Actinomycetota bacterium
GTTCGTGATGAGACCGCCATCGTCGGGAGAATCACGCTCAGGATTCGACCAGCACCGGCCCGTAGGAGGCGCGGCCAGTCAGGCGCCGCGCAACCGTCACCCACTGCGTGCTTCGCCATCGTGCTCAGCCTCCCCACGCGCCGCCAGGCGGGCACACCATAGAGCCGCGCGCAAGCACAAGCAAAGTTCGCTTGGCAGCATGTGGTACAAACGCCAGCGCACGCGAGATGGCCGTCGGCGAAGGACGCTCGCACCCGAGCCGACATCGCAACCTTCCGCTCACCTGCCGCGAGCGTTTTCCCCGTTTTGCACCCTCCGCGTCGAGTGCCGCGAGGACGCCCGTCTCACTGTCCGATGAAGCGCTGCTCAGCACGTCGCAAAATTCCCAAAGAGGGTATTTCGTGCGGCACCCATGAGCGCCATTGCGGTATTGGATGCCCTTTGCTAAACAGGCCGCTAGGTGCACCGATTGCGGGGAGAAGTTCGCACCATGTTCTACCTTGCTCGTGGCCGCGTACGCAGACGTTGTCGAGCAATCGCAAATGCGCAGGGTTCCCGTTGACCCTGCTCGGCGTCGTGGGAATCGAGCCTGCGCATGGCGAGTTCGGCGGCCGCACCGCGTGCGTGACAGAGATCGCGATCCCGCATGGCGCCGGGAGCATCGTCGACGTTGCCGCATGTATTCCTGCCGGCAACAGTCCGGATCCGTCACAGTGGCGCCAACCGTTCACACCGCTCGTAGGTCGCCAGTGTCTTGAGCGACAGTGGGGGAGATGAGATGCGACGTTCGCGAATTGGAGGGTTCCTGACCAGGACGGCGTTGGTGTCCATAGTTGTTTTGGGCGCTTCCGGCGGCGCCTATAGCGCCGGTGGGGCAATGACGTCCTCGAGTGTGCCCGGGACCGGGACCGCCTCGGCGTCCGGAGGCGCGACATCCTTCGCGACTGCGAGCGCCGATCTGGCGCCGTTCGCGAGCCAGACCGGCAAGGTCTACATGTCCGAGGACGCACTGGGTACCAATGCGCCGGCGGGAGGGCCGATCAAAGTCCACAAGAACAACGCCTCCACGACAGTCGTAAGCGCGTTCTTGCTGGCAGCCGGGGTCCCGCCCTACGCGTTGGTCGACGGGGACGTCAAGCTGAACGGCAACTCGATCGCGTTCGACCCGTCGTTGAACGCGACCGGCAACTTCCCGTGCTGCGGCGCGGTGAACAGCCGCGGCGCCGACGTGACGTCAATCGTCAAGCCGGTCGTTGACGGCGCGGCGTCCGGTGACGTGGCATTCACGGTCGCCGAGCCGACCAACACCACCAACATCGACGGTGAGATCTTGGCCGTCATCTTGAATGACCCCACCCTGCCCACCGACAACACCGTGAGCTTCCAGTTCGGGACCCTCAACACGGCCGGCGACACCTTCTCGATCGGGCTCGCGAACCCGGCCAAGGCGGGCGACCAATTCACGATGAGCCTCGGCGACTCGTTTAGCTACCAGGGGGGCGGACAGTCCAGCCAGATCGATGTGAACGGCTCACGCCTGACCTCGTCCGCGGGTGGCAACGATGACTCCTCGTGCAAGGTCGCGGGCGACTTCGGCAACTGCGGGAACGGCGCCCTCATCACGGTGGGCGGCATCGGTGACAGCACCGCCAACCCGCCGGACCCCAACGCCACCGACATCAACTGCGGCCCGCCCGGCCCGCCACGTTGCGATGACGAGCTGTACAACCTACGGCCCTTCGTCAATAACGGCGACACGTCGATCAGCGTCAACACCGTGAATCCGTCGAACAACGACAACATCTTCTTCGTCGGGTTCCAGGTCACCGGTGTCGCCGTGGTCGGCGAAGGAATCACGTTGAGTCCCGCCTCCGCCACCAACCCGGTGGGAGGGAGCCATACCGTCACCGCCAAGGTGCAAGACGCCAACGGCAATCCGATCGCGAACAGAGTCGTTACCTTCGATGTGACCTCAGGGCCGAACGCGGGCAAGACCGGGACGGCTACGACGAACGCGAGCGGCGCGGCGACCTTCACCTATAGCGATACCGGCGGAGCGGGCACCGACACGCTCGTTGCAACGTTCACGGACTCCACGGAGACGACACGCACAAGCAACACGGCAACCAAGACGTGGGTTACCCCCACCCCGCTCACCACTTCGATCGTGGACAAGCCGGACCCGGTAACTGCAGGCAGCAACGTGCAGTACACGGTGACAGTGAGGAATACCGACAGCGAGTCGTCGGTCTCCGGGGTGCAGGTCACCGACACCTTGCCGGCCGGCACGACGTTCGTCTCACGGTCGGCGAGCTGCACAGGCACGGGTCCCGTTACCTGCTCGCTGGGCACGATCAACGCAGGCGCGTCGAAGTCGGTGAATGTCGTCGTGCGCACATCACCCGGATCCGGTGGGACGAATATCACCGACTCGGCGACCACGACCCCGGGCGGGAGCACCGGGTCTTCCACGACGCACGTCAATGCGCCGACCGGTACCAGTGTGAGCGGGCACGTTGACCCCGGCGGGTCGATCACCACCGGCGGCAACAACCCGTCGACGCTCTTGCTGCCACCTTCCGGTCCCGGCGCGGACGTGATCATCACCTTGAAGACCGGCTTGACCTTCTGCGCCGGCCTCCCGTGCAGGAACCCGCAAACGCAGATCAACAACTTCCCCGGCTACAACAACCCCAGCCAGCCGATCACCTTGCGGCTCACGCTCAGCCATCCAACGCTGGCCGCCGCGCAGAACGACCTGAACACGTCGAAGGTCTATAAGTTGTACGACGATCCGAACGATCCCCGGTTCGGGACGGTGATCCTGGTGCCGAACTGCACGCAGACCGGCATCGCAAGCCCGTCGCCCTGCGTCAATCGCCGCTTCATCATCCAACGGCCGCCGAACTGGCAGACGACGTTCGAGATCCTCTACCTCTCCGGCGACGGGACGGTAGGCCGACGCTGACGCACCGCACGAATAGCAAAAGACGCTGCCATTCGTGCGGTTAGAGCGTGACAACCACGACGCCCAGACGCTCGAACACGTCGGCGCGCTCGGCAAGGAGCGCGTCGACGTTTTCGAAATACGCGCGAAGCTCGGGCATTCGCACGAGCACGTCGAGTGCGAGGGCGAGCTCATATTCGGCCGCGCGGGACCGGGCCGCATCGACGCTGGCGATCAGTGCTCGCCCGGCGGCTTCCACTTTGCCCAGGGACCAGAGCGCTTCCGCCCGCACACGCTCGAGGAGCGGTACTTCGGGCGCGACGCCACCTTCAGCCTTCGCCGTTTGCAGGGTGTCGTCGGCAAGCGACAACGCACCCGCCGCGTCACCCGAGAGGCTGAGAGCTTCGGCCCGCCACGCGTCGATCCTTGCCACATCGCCGTAGCAACCCGTGTTCGCGAACTCTTCGCGCGCTGTACTGAGAAAGAGGAACGCGTCGTCGAACCGGCTCGCACGCGCACAGTTGCGACCGAGAAAGCCGTGGACCGAAGCGATGTCGAAGCGATAGCCCGCCGCGGTCGCCACCCGCAGCGCTTCGCGGAGGAGCGACTCCGCCTCGTCGAACCGCCCTTGATCGGACCGCACTTCGGCAATGTTCCCCGTTGCCCGCGCCGCGTCCACGGCGGAGCCGGCTCGGTCGTACGCTTCGCGGGAGCGCTCGTACCGGGCGATTGCTTCTGGCCAGTCGCCACGCAACTGCGCGCAGACGCCCTGTAGGTTCGAAACCAGTCCTTGACCACAAAGATCGCCGAGCTCGGCATAGAGCTCGGCGGCACGCGGAAGATTCGTCACCCGCTGAAAGTCGCCGAGCTCCGAGTGTGCCCAATCCAGGACGTACAGAGCATGAGCTTCGGCGTCACGATCGCCGGCTCGCGTTGCTTCGTCGAGCGCTCGTTCGCACCAGGTGATCGCCTCGCGATGTCGTCCCTGCCCTTGTCGAACTGCGGCATACCAGACGGCAAGCTGCGCCCGCGCTCGGCCGGCAGCGCGCCCGGCGACACGGTCGACCAGCTGTAGGCCCTTGCGGATGAAGCGGACGGCGTCGGCGTAACGGCCGATTCGCTCGGGAATCCATGCCTCCTTCAGCAGGAGCTCGGCCTCTCGCACGACATTGCCTCGCACGAGCCTGCGGGCGGCGCGGTAGTCGAGCTGGGCCTGCTCGTATTCCCCGATGCGGTCGTGCACGTCCCCCAGCGCCTCCCGCACTTCCGATACTTCGACGGGATCGAGCTCGGGAAGCTGCCGGGCGGCAGCGAGTGCGCGCTGTAGCAGCACTGCCGCGTCGACGTTTGCGTACTTGTCGCGCGCGCGCTCGCCGGCGATGCGGGCGTAGTGCCACGTCTCGCGGTAGGCCTGGGCAATGAAGAAATGCAAAGAGAGAAGCTCAGCCTCGGCATCCAGACGGGTCCGCTCGCGCTGCTCGATCGCGCGCGCGGCACGCAAATGCAGCTCTCGGCGACGGCGGAAAGGCAGTTTTCCGTACGCCGCGTCGCGCATCAGCCCGTGGCGGAATCGGGCCCGGGCGCCCGCTTCGAGGTCGATGAACTCGGACAGGGCGGTCCAGGTGTCCGCCTCGAGGTGTACGTCATCGCCGATCAGGTCGTGCAGCTCTCCACGGTCGAATCCTCGCCCGAGCACGGCGGCGTACCCGAGGACCGTTCGCAGCACCGGCTTGAGCCGGTCGAGCTGCGCGGTGACCAACGCCTCGATCGAGTCGGGCAGCGCGTCTGTATCCTCGCCGTTGGTCGCGGCACGCCACAGCTCGGTGAGGAACATCGGGTTGCCGTCGGCCCGGGAGGTGAGCGCGGCGAGCTCGTGTGGACGTAGGGGCGCGCCCTCGGTCGCCCCCCGGAGCGCGGCTTCGACCTCCTGGGTTGCGAGCGGCCCGACGACAATGGCGTCGCCGTCGCTCCCCGTGTCGTCGCGCGCGATGCACACGAGCACGATGCGTGCCTCGGCGGCGAGCGCGCCGAGCCTCTCGACGACTTCGCGCGACGCTTCGTCGATCCACTCGGAGTCGTCGATCACGACCAGCGCGGGCTCGTGCAACGCGGCAGCGAGCAGCAATGCAGTGGTGTCGGCGACGCGCGCCGCCCGGTACTGCGGCGCCAACATCGCGGTCTCTGGCGTGTCGGGAATGTCGAGATCGAGTACCGCGCCCAGGAGCGGGATGTACGGTTCGAGTTCGGGCGCGTGCGCCGCGACCGCGGCTCGCAGCGCCTCGGTGCTGCCGGCCCGCGACTCATCGTTGGGAAAAGCCAACGTCTCGCGAGCCAAGCGCGCGATGGTGGCGTACGGCGTGGCCAGCTCGTAGGCCTCACATGTGGCGCGTATCGACCGCATCTCGGGTGACCGGGCCCGCAATTCCCCGAGCAATCGCGACTTGCCGATGCCGGCAGGACCGGCGACACGGATCGACACGCCCTCGCCGGCGCGCGCGTCTGCCAGGAACTTTTCCAGCTGCGCGAGCTCCGCCTCGCGCCCGACGAACGGCAGCTCGACGGCGTCTGCGTGATCGAACGACCGGCGGGTGTGCGCGGCGCCGACCTCGTATGCCTCGACTGGCGCGCGCTTGCCCTTGACGCGCATGGGTGGCAGGGACGACGACGCGAAACCAACCGCGCGGTCGAGGACGCTCGCAGTTGCGACGACATGGCTGGGCGCGGCAGCGGCCATCAGCCGAGCCGCGAGGTTCACGGTGTCGCCCATGACGGTGTACGTGCGGCGATAGTGAGGGCCGACGTCGCCCGCGAACACCGGACCACGGTTGACGCCGACGCGCACGGGGATCGCGAGGTCTGCCTCGACGATGCGCCGCGCCGTGGCGAGCATCCGCTCCTCCTCATGTCCCCGGACCGAAGGGGCGCCGGCAGTGAGGAGGAACTTGCCGCCGTCGGCATCGACGTCGGTTGCGAGAAGCGCCACGTCATGGGCCGCGCATGCCTGCGCGACCGTGGTCACGAGCGCTTCGAGCGCGGCGGCAGTCCTTTCGGCGCCGTGTTGGGCGAGAAACGCGTCGAGGCCGCCGAAGTGCACGAACGCAACCGTCACGACGCGATGCTCGGGCGAGCCGCCGCCCGCGAGAACGTGTTCGTGCACGGCGAGCGGAATGAACTCCCTCAGATCGATGTCCGGAGCGACGTCGG
>JAUZEM010000388.1 GCA_030839005.1 Actinomycetota bacterium
CGACGGCTGGTAGGCGAAGTTGAAGTCGAGCACCATCTGCCCACCTTTGGTGCCGAGGTCCGCGCCCTTGAGCGTGTCGAGCAGGTAGCGGCCGGCGCCGTAGGTCTCCTCACCGCTGGTCGCATCGGCGAACGGCAGGAAGACTCCGCCCCCGTACGCTTCGAGCCAATACAGCTCAAGGCTCATGTCGTCAAAGTGCGCGAGCGCAAACCGGCGAAAGCGCGTTGTGCTTCCTCCGCTGCCTGCGATCTCGAGCGGCGCCGGCTCGACGCGCTCGACGGACGCTTCGAACCGGAGGTCCGCGTTGTACGCGAAATACGCCGGCTCGCCGCCGACGCGTGGCGATTGCGGATGCGTGCGGTACAGGTCGGCGCGCACCGTGCACCAACGCTGCCATGCCGACTCGGGATCGTCGGCTGCGCGCACCTCGGCGTAGAGCGCGAAGATTCGGCGTTTCCAGTCAAGCAGCGTCAGCTTGTCCACGTTCCGCGTTATACGCTGTCGGTCGCGTGACGGATCTGCTCGCCTATCGCGACCGCTTTCCGATCCTCAGCGACTGCACCTACCTGATCAACCATTCACTCGCCGCCATGCCGGCCGCGGCGGAGGGTCGACTCCTCGAGTACGCGCGGATGTGGCGCGAGCGAGGCATCCGCGCGTGGGGCGAGGGCTGGTGGGAGATGCCGGTCACGGTGGGCGACCAGATCGGCCGCATCATCGGCGCACCTCCCGGCAGCACTGTGATGCACCAGAACGTGACGGTGGCCGAAGAGGTCGTGCTCTCGTGCTTCAGGGAGCCGGGCGTGCGCAACCGCGTCGTCTACGAAGAGGCGAACTTCCCGTCGGTGCGCTACCTCTACCAGGCAAAGCCCGATCTCGAGGTGACCGTGGTCGAGGACGACGCGGCGATCGTCGAGGCGATCGACGAGCGCACGCTGCTCGTCCCGATCTCGCACGTGCTGTTCAAGAACGCGGAGATCCAGGATGTCGAGCCGATCGTTCGGCGTGCGCACGAGGCCGGCGCATACGTCGTGCTCGATTGTTACCAGTCGGCGGGCGTCGTGCCGTTCGACGTGACCGCGCTCGACGTCGACTTCGCGGTCGGCGGCAGCGTCAAGTGGTTGTGCGGCGGCCCGGGCGCGGGCTGGCTGTACGTCCGACCCGATCTCGCCGAGCGGCTCGAGCCGACGTTCGTCGGCTGGCAGGGCCACGCGCGACCGTTCGCGTTCGAGCCGGAGCTCGAGTACGCCGCGGGTGCGCGCCGGTTTCTCACGGGGACGCCGAACGTTCCGGCGCTGTACGCCGCGACCGCCGGCTACGACGTCATCGAAGAGATCGGGGTCGAGCGGATCCGCGAGCGGTCACTGCGGCTCACGACGTTGCTGATGCAGCTGCTCGACGACGCAGGCTTCGAGATCTCGAGCCCGCGCGAAGCGTCACGGAGGGGCGGCACCGTGCTCGTCCGAACGCCCGACGATGCGGCGGTGCACCGCGAGCTCGGCGAGCGCGGCATCGTCTGCGACTTCCGCCCCGGTGCCGGCATCCGGCTCGGTCCGCACTTCTTCAACACCGAGGACGAGCTGCAGCACACTGTCGGCCAGCTCGCCGACATCGTGGAGAGCGGTTCCTTCGCGCAGCATGCAGGTACTGCAGCACGCTTTTGAGCGGAAGCGCACATGAAAAATACCGCTTTCGAGTGACATGCGAACCGGACGACCCCGGCACACTGTGGACATGTGTCGGTTCTCGGTCGCCCTCGTGTCTCTCGTCGCCGCTCTCGGCGCGACGGGCACCGCCGGTGCCGCGCAGCTGATCGACCGCAACGCGACCGGCGTGAAGATCGCCGCCAACGCGAAGGGCGAAGCCCTCGTCACGTACACCGCGGGGGGCAAGCTCAAGCACGTTCTCGTCTGGGGCGCCGTCGGCGCCAAGCTGCCGACCCCCGGCGGGAAGCAGGAGAAGTTCAAGCTCGACTACTCGGGCGGCTGGGGCAAGTACCACACCGTCTACTGGAAGGCCTTCGCCAATACCTGCGGCCAGTACGACGGTCCCACGATCCCGAACATGGTCGCCGCGTGCCGCGCGACCGACGGCACGTACTGGGCCGCGCAGAGCTGGCCGCAGCCACTCCCGAACCTCGGGTACACGCCGTGGTCGGCCGCCGTCCGCGCGAACTGGCTCGAGATCTCCCACTGGACGGGCGACCTCGCCAAGCTCGAGGTGTACACCGGCTGGGTGTACGGCGGGCGGTTCCAGCAGGTCTTCGGGCGACTCACGTACGGCGGCAGCCCGGTCTACGGGTTCGGCACGACGCGCTACGGCGCTCCGACCGACGGCTTCGGCTCCCTCATCTACCTGGACACCTACAACTCCGTCTACGGGTCGGGCTGGCGGCGCGAGAACTCGTTCGTCGCGCACAACCCGACGGGCGTCTGGTGCTACGGCTTCTACCCCTTCGACCCGACGAAGGGCGGCTACGTCCATCCCCCCGGCCAGACCGCGCCGCGCGGGCCCGGCGTGGGCGAGCAGTACCGCCTGACTGCCTCCGGTCCCGGCGTGACGCCGAACGTGTCGGCGACGATCGCCGGGGTGCACCCGTTCGACAAGACGAGCTCGAGCGACGTCGACTACGAGCGGGCGGAGGCGGCCCTGCTCATGTCTTTCGGCGACAAGCAGTGTCGCGCCGGCCTCTTCTAAGGCGTCGCCCATCCCCTCCGATGCGGGTGTACGGTGCGGTGCGTGCGCGCCGGCCTCTCCGCGGTGTTCTCGAGCCGCCGGGCGCTCCTTTGGCTCGGCGTGACGGCGGTGTCCCTCACCCTCACCGCGGTTGCAGTCGGCGCGGGAGTGCTCGCACCGACGCTCACCGTCACCCAGACGACGCTCGGGCTGAACGACGGCGTGAGCGGTGGCTTCGAGCCGCCGGACGTGAGCCTCGGCGCCGGCCCCGGGTTCGTCGTCGAGGTGGTCAACCTCGCATCGCGCG
>JAUZEM010000417.1 GCA_030839005.1 Actinomycetota bacterium
GTTCGAGCCGTTGGAACGTCCGCGCGAGGCCGCGCCGCGCTCGCGCCTGGGGCGACGCCTTGGTGACGTCGACGCCGTCGATCCGCACGGTCCCTTCCCGGGGCCGGATCAGGCCCGACAACACGCCGAAGTAGGTGCTCTTCCCGGCACCGTTCGGCCCGATCAACCCGACGATCCGCGCGGGCGCGACCGACAAGCTCACATGATCGAGCGCAACGAGCCCGCCGAACCGGACCGTCACGTCCCGGGCTTCGACGATCAAGTGTTCTTCGACGATGAGCTCTTCGACGATCGGCGGGTCGCTCACGACACCGGCACCGGTTGCGGGGTCGTCTCGACCGGCGGGGGTCGCCGCTCCGCGCGCTTGCGCCTGCGGACACGGCGCCGGTTGGCGGAGTCGTAGAGGATGCCGCGCGGCTCCCGCGCCAGCGCGATCGCACCGAGGCCGAACAGCAGCGTCGGCAGGTTGAGCCAACGCCCGGAGAGGTGATCGGTCACGAGCTGCGGGATGACGGTGAACGACAGCCCCGCGAGCAACGCGCCCGTGATCGACCTCACGCCCCACGTGACGACCACCGCGAGCCAGACCGCGCCGAGCAGTGCGTCGAACTGATTCATGTTCGCCGCGCCCGCGTAGCTCGCGTACAGCCCACCGCCGATCCCGGCGATGAACGCGCTCAGCCCGAACGCGATGAACTTCGACCACACGATGTTGATGCCGAGCGTCGCCGTCGCAGTCTCACTGGAACGCATCGCGGCCAGGTTGAGGCCCGTCGTCGAGCGCTCGAGGTTGCGCACGAGCAGCGCGACGACCACGAAGAGCACGACCAGCAGGTAGTAGAACGCGCGGTCGCCGACGAACCCGCCCGGCCGGGGCACGGCGACGCCCTGACCGAAGTTGTTGATCCGCGAGGTCTGGAAGTACGTGTTCTGCACCAGTTGCGAGAACGCGAGCGTCGCCAGCGCGAGATAGAGGCTGCCGAGGCGCAGGCTCGGCAGCGCGGCGAGCATGCCGATCGGCACGACGATCACCGCGCCGATGAGCACCGCGAGGAGCACCGGCACGTTGTGGTTCGTCGCGAACTGCGCGGTCAGCGCCGCCGCGATCCCCGCGAACGTGATCTGGCACAGCGAGATCATCCCGCCGTCGCCCGTGACGACCACGTACGAGAGGAACGCGATCGCGAGCGCGAGGCCGCTCGCGACGACTGCGAGCCAGAGGCCATTGAGAAACTCGGGGGCGACCAGCACGCCCGCCAGGCAGATCGCGATCGGAAGCAGCCGCCGCCACCACGGCAGATCGGTCCGGACCACGACCTCCCGTACCGGTTCGGCGAGCGCGCGGGTGTCGATCGCGAACCGCTCCTCCTGCAACCCGTTGTAGACCAGGAGGAAGACGAGCATGACGATGAACGGGATGCTCGGCCGGATGCCGAGGATGATCGGGTTCGTGGCGCTCGCGAAGTGCTCCAGGAACCGTTGGAACTGTCCGCTGGCCGACAATTCCTGGAGCAGACCGATCACCATCGAACCCGCGAAGGCGAGCGCCAAGCTGTGCATGCGGGCGACGACCACGGCCGCGAACGAGCCGAGCAGCAGCAGCGTGAACTGGATGATCGTGAAGCCGCGCAGGGCGCCGAGCAGCACCCCGGCCGTCCCCGCGAGCGTCGTACCGATCATCCATGACACCGCGGTGACGAACGCGGTGTTCACTCCGCTCGCGCTCGCCATCGTGCGGGAGTCGACGGCGGCCCGCACCGAGAGCCCGTAGGGCGTGAGTTGCAGCAACACGGTGAGCACCACCGCGATGAGCGCGGCCGCGGCGACGACCGCGAGCTGGTTGGAGTCGAGATGCACCCCGATGATCGTGTACTCGTGCGCCGGCGACCACAGCATGCTGGGCTTGAGCACCGCGGACGCCGTGCTCGGATACAGCATTGCCGCGAGCGCAGGAAGCGCCACCGAGAGCCCGATCGTCGACACGAGGCGGACTGCCGGCGGCGCTTCGCTCAGGCGCCGGAAGAGCACCGCCCAGAGGAACAGTCCGAGCAACGGCGAGAACACGAAGATCGTGAGCACGCCGGCCAGGTGCGGGTCCCAACCCCACTCCTCCGTCGCCTGATAGAAGGTCACCGCGACGAAGAACGCCACCGCGCCCTGCGCGAAGTTGAAGATCCGTGACGTCGTGTACGTGAGGACGAGACCGAGTGTCGCGATCGCGTACACGCTGCCGACGACGATCCCGGCAACGATGTACGTGGTCACGATGTCAGTAGTGGATCGGCTTGCCGCACTGCTCTTTGCCGTCGAACTGCGGCACGAACTTCTTGTCGACGACCTTCACGTAGTACGCACACGCGAACTCGTTACCGAAGCCCTTCTCGAGATCGACCGGGTCGAACGCGCCGTCGCCGGTGTACGCGTGCTCGAGGCGAAGGTTGGCGATGAAGGCTTTGCGCGTCGGGCATGCCACCCCCGCGTCCTTGATCCCCTGCAGCGTGATCTCACCCGACAGCCATCCGATGTAGCTGACCTGATTGCGCACCGCGCCCTTCGGCATCGCGGCGTCGAACGCCTGGAACGCGGGCGCGTTCGACTCGAACGGCTTGAACTCGAGGCCGAAGAACGCGCCCTCCATTCCGGGCAACGTCAGCACCCGGGAGTCGTAACCGCCCGGGAACTGCAGCTCCTTCATCGTCACGCCGTCCTTGACGAGTTGGGCCGACAGATTGGTGTTCGGGATGAAGTCCATACCGGTGAGCAGTCCGTCGGCGCCGGAGTCCTTGATCGCCTGGGCCTCGGCGGTGAAGTCGGAGGTGCCGGCCGG
>JAUZEM010000460.1 GCA_030839005.1 Actinomycetota bacterium
TCATCTACGGGGCACTCGGCTGTCTCGCGCAAACCGACATGAAGCGTTTGATCGCCTTCTCGTCGGTCGCGCACATGGGCTTCGTGATGCTGGGGATCTCGACGCTCACCACCTTCGGTATCAACGCTGCGATCTTCGGAATGGTGGCGCACGGCCTCATCACCGGCATGCTGTTCTTCATCGCCGGTTCGGTGCAGCACAACTACGGCACCCGCGAGCTCGCGCGCCTCGGCGGGTTGCTCAAGCAGGCACCCAAGATGGGCTGGATCCTCGGCTTCTGCGCGATGGCGAGCCTCGGGCTGCCCGGGCTCGCGGGATTCTGGGGTGAGTTCCCGGCGGTCCTGTCGACGTTCAACCCCGGCGGCGACCTGTCCCAGCCGTTGTTCCGCACCTACATGGTCATTGCGGCGATCGGCACCGTCCTGGCGGCCGGCTACCTGCTCTGGATGTTGCAGAGGGTCGCGTTCGGCACGCCGAAGGCGGAGTTCGCCGACGCTCACATCCACGACGTCACGTCGTACGAGTGGACGGCGTGGGTGCCGATCCTCTTGTTGATCGTCGCGCTCGGTATCTTCCCGAACCTCATCTTCCGAGTCACCGACGACGCGGTGAGCTGTCAGACCGCGGCGCCCTTCGTGTCGAAGACCACCGTTCCGGTCTCACCGTCGCTCCACTGCCCGGCGTCGCCGGTCGCGGTGCAGACGGCGAAGGTCACCGGAGGCTGAATTGCTGCTCGCCGCGACCGCGCACATCCCGACTCCTGCCTTCGACTGGCACGCGTTCGCTCCCGACCTCGTGCTGGTCGCGACGATGGTCGTCGTGCTGATCGCCGATCTGTTGTTGCCCGACCGCGAGTCGTGGCGCACGTCGAGCATCGCGGCGGTCGGCTTGCTCGGCGCGCTGATTCCCATCGCGACGCTCGCGCATTCCGGGCACGACCGGATCATGTTCGACGGCGCCTACGTGGTCGACCACTACGCGCTCGCCTTGAAGGCCTTCTTCATCATCGCGACCTACATCACCGTGTTGCTCTCGGTCGACTACATCGGCGAGGGCGACTACTACAACGGCGAGTTCTACTTCCTGCTACTGGTGTCGACCTTCGGCATGAGCGTTATGGCCGGTGCGCGCGACCTCATCACGCTGTTCGTCGCGCTCGAGACGATCTCGATCCCCACCTTCGTGCTCGCGGCCTTTCGCAAGCACGACCGCGCCTCGAACGAAGCGGGCGTCAAGTACTACTTGATCGGGGTGCTGTCGTCGGCGCTGATGCTCTACGGGATGTCGCTCATCTACGGCGTCACCGGCGCCACCAGGTTGTCCGGCCCGAACAGCATCTCCTCGTATATGTCCCTGCACGGGACGGTTCCCCTGGTTGCCGTCGCGATGTTCCTCTCGCTCGTGGGGTTCGCGTTCAAGGTCAGCGCCGTGCCTTTCCACTTCTGGGCCCCCGATACCTACGAAGGCGCCCCGACTCCCGTTACCGCGTTCTTGTCCGTCGCTTCCAAGGCCGGCGGGTTCGTCGCCCTCATCAACATCGTGTACTTCGGCTTCTTTCTCCCGAACGGCCGCGCCGCCGACTCGTGGTGGCCGGTTCTCTGGGTGCTCGCGGCGTTGTCGATGACCCTCGGCAACCTCACCGCGCTGCGCCAGACCAACATCGTGCGCATGCTGGCGTACTCGTCGGTCGCGCAGGGCGGGTTCATGCTGGTTCCGTTCGCGGCGGCCGGCATCGCCGGGGCCGACGGCCACCCGGGAAAGGCCGCGGCGGCCATGAGCGCGGTGGTCGTCTACCTGTTGATCTACGGGGCGATGAACCTGGGCGCGTTCGCGGTCGTGATCGCGGTCGCGAGGCGTACCCGCAGTGCGGAGATCTCGTCGTACGACGGGTTGTGGGAGATCGCTCCCGGTCTCGCGGTCGTCATGGGGATCTTTCTCGCATCGCTGGCCGGCGTCCCGTTCTTCGCGGGGTGGTTCGCCAAGTTCGTGATGTTCCGCGCGATCATCGACGCCGGGACCGGGTGGGCGATCGCGCTGGCAATCATCGCGGCGGTGAACTCGGTGATCGCGTTCTTCTTCTACGCCCGTCCGATCCGAGCGATGATTTTCCACGCGCCGACGACGGAAGACCGCACCCCGATCGTCATCCCCCAGCCGCTCTTCGCCGCCATTGCCCTGACCGTCGCGGTCGTCGTGCTCGTCGGCATCTACCCGCAGGTCTTCGCCCGGGTCGGGGAGCTCGCGTTCTGACGCGGGAGCCGCCGGGCGAGCTGATGTGAGTGCCGTCGCCGAGAACCTCGCACAGCTGATCCACCGTGAGGGGCCGATCACGTTCGATCGGTTCATGGAGATCGCCCTCTACGGAGAGGGCGGGTTCTTCGCGGCGGGCCACGGCGCGGGACGGGCCGGTCGCGACTTCGTCACGAGTCCCGAGGTCGGGCCGCTCTTCGGTGTCTGCACCGCCCGCGCGCTCGACCGGCTGTGGCGCGCGCTCGACGAACCCGACCCCTTCCTCGTCGTCGAAGCCGGTGCCGGCAACGGGCGCCTCGCGCGCGAGGTGTTGCGGGCCGAACCGGCGTGTCTGCGTGCGCTGCGATATGTGCTCGTCGAACGGTCGGCGACGCTTCGCGCGGAACAGCGCGACCGTGTTGCGATGGAACCGCCCGACGAGGCGCTCGGCCCGTTCGTGCGGCGCACCGGCGAAGACGAGGCCGTGCCCGCGCGATCGGCCGGACCGGTGTTCACGGCGCTTCCGGAGCTGCCCGCGCTGTCGGCCCGCGCCACGGTCGTGCTCGCGAACGAGTTGCTCGACAACCTGCCCTTCGGCATCGCGCAGTGGGACGGGCGGCGCTGGCTCGAGGTGCGCGTCGGCTTCCTCCGACCTGATCGCTTCGAGGAAGTGCTCGTCCCGATCGATGCCGACCTCGGCTTGGCCGTCCCGGCGGGCACACGCGTTCCCATTCCCCGGGGCATGGAGGAGTGGTGGCGGGCGTGCGACGGGGTCGTACAGCACGGGTTCGTGCTCGTCATCGACTACACGACGACGCGGTCCGAGCTCGCGTCACGACCGTGGCTGCGTACGT